>CAJQTI010000038.1 GCA_905618915.1 uncultured Candidatus Pelagibacter sp.
AGAAAGTTTTGCATCAACAAGTTTTTTAATGGATGATAAAATCTCTGATAATAATAAGTTTAAACAGCATTTAGAAAAATTTATAAACACTGACAAACAAGAAATAGTTAAAACTCTTTTAGATTCAAACTTAACTGGAAGAGGTGGTGCTGGTTTTCCAACTGGATTAAAATGGGATTATTGCCGTAAAGCAGAGTCAGAAAAAAAATACGTTATCTGTAATGCTGATGAAGGAGACTCTGGTGCATATTCAGATAGATACTTATTAGAAGATCAGGCCTTAAAAGTAATATTTGGAATGGTTATATGTGGATATGTTATTGGTGGTGATGAAGGAGTTTTGTATATTAGAGGAGAATATCCAAAATCAATTGAATCTTTAAATGCATCAATTAACTCATTAAAAAAAGATGGACTGCTTGGAGAGAATATTCTTGGAACAAATTTTTCTTTTGATTTAAATATATGTATTGGGCAAGGAGCATATATTTGTGGAGAAGAAACTGCTTTAATTGCTTCAATAGAAGGGCGTAGAGCAGAAGTTGAAGTAAGACCTCCCTTTCCTGTTACTGAAGGGTTATATAAAAAACCAACTGTTGTTAATAATGTTGAAACCCTAGCTGCAGCAGCAGGCATACTTTTAAATGGAGCGGAAAAATTTTCTTCTATAGGTAACAAAAAATCAGCTGGTACTAAATTAGTTTGTTTTGATAGCTTCTTTAATAACCCAGGTGTTTATGAAATTGAAATGGGAACACCCATGAAAAAAGTTTTAAATGATATTGGTGGTGGCTTTAAAGAGCCTGTAAAAGCATTACAAATTGGGGGACCATTAGGTGGTGTGATACCAATTGCAGAAGCTGAAAAGCTGAATCTAGATTTTCAAGAATTTACAGCAGCTGGTTTTATGCTTGGACACGCAAGTATAGTCAGTATTCCAAAAGATTTTCCAATGGTTGAATATATTCATCATTTATTTGAATTTACTGCTGAAGAATCATGTGGAAAGTGTTTTCCAGGGAGACTTGGATCTTACAGAGGCAAAGAAATGTTTGATCAGTTAAAGAGTAAAACAGCCAAGATTCCATTAAAAGTATTAAATGATTTACTATTAACCATGAAAAATGGTTGTTTATGTGCCCTATGTGGGGCGATACCTACTCCTATCATGAATATATTAAAATATTTTGGTGATGAAATGAAGGATGATATGGTCAATGAAAACTAAGATAGATTTTAAAGGGTAATATGAGTTCAGAAAAAAGAAAAATTGCATATATAGATGGTAAGCCATATGAAATTGGCCCTAACCATACTTCAGTTTTAAAATTTGTAAAAAGTTACCTTGGTGAAAAAAAAGTTCCTGCCTTATGTAACGATCCAAACTTAGCACCTTATGGAGCTTGTAGGGTTTGTTCTGTTGAGGTTGCTTTAGTTAAAGATGGGCCAACTAAAATTGTGGCTTCCTGCCATACGCCTGTTGCAGAAAACCAACATATTTTTACAAACAATGAAAAGCTAACAGAATTAAGAAAAAATATTATTGAACTAGTTATAACTGACCACCCAATGGAATGTGGTACTTGTGAAGTTAATAATAATTGTGAACTTCAAGATGTTGCTAATGATTTAGGTATATCAGATCATAGATACAATACTCCTAAACAACACAAAGGTATTCCAAGAGATACTTCTCATGATTATATGAGAATGAATTTAGATAACTGTATTAACTGTGGAAGATGTGTTCGTGCTTGTGATGAAATTCAAGGTTCTTTTGTATTAACAATGAGTGGTAGAGGATTTGAATCTAAAATTACAACAGATAATGATGCTTTGTTTGGAGATTCATCTTGTGTATCTTGTGGTGCTTGTGCACATACATGTCCAACAGATGCAATATCAGATGTCTTTCAATCAAAATCAGCTGCTGTAGATGAAAAAGTTAGAACAACTTGTTCTTATTGTGGAGTTGGATGTAATTTAGAAGCATCTATTAAAGATAACAAAGTTGTTGCAATATCTACGCCTAAAGAATCTGAAGTTAACGCAGGTCATACTTGTATTAAAGGAAGATATGCATTTGGATTTTACGATCATCCTGACAGATTAAAAACACCTTTAATTAAAAGAAACGGAAAATTTGAAGAAGCATCATGGGATGAAGCTTATGACTTTATTAAAAAAGAATTAAATCGAATAACTAAAGAAAGTGGACCAGATGCAGTTGCAGGTATTTCTTCAGCAAGATGTACTAATGAAGAAAATTATGTTTTCCAAAAAATGATTAGAGCTGCAATCGGAACTAACAACATTGACTGTTGTGCAAGAATTTGTCATTCACCTACTGCTTGGGGAATGCAGCAAACTTTTGGAACTGGTGCTGCAACTAATTCTACAGAAGATATTTACCATGCAGATTTGTTTATGGTTATAGGAGCAAACCCAACAAATGCTCACCCAGTTACTGGAGCAAAAATAAAACAACAAGTAATGAAGGGCAAAAAACTAATAGTTCTAGATCCTATCACTACTGAACTAGCCGAGCTTGCTGATTACCATATTAAACTAAGACCTGGAACAAATGTAGCTATTTTAAATATGATGTTACATTTTATAATGAAAGCAAATCTTTATGATGAAGATTTTGTTAGAGATAGAACTGAAGGTTTTGCAAATTTCATTAAAGAGATTGAAAGACAAGATATGGATCAACTAGCTAAGGTTGCTGGTGTTGATAAACAATTAGTTAAAGAAGCTGCTATAGCTTATGCAACAGCTAAAAATTCTATGGAATTCCATGGTTTAGGAGTTACTGAACAAGAGCAAGGTTCTAAAACAGTAATGCTAATTGCTGATCTAGCAATGATTACAGGTAATATTGGTAGAAGAGGTGTTGGTGTTAATCCATTAAGAGGACAAAATAATGTTCAAGGTGCAGCGGATATGGGGTGCCAACCTCATCAAGGAGCTGGTTACTTTGAAGTAGCTGATGAAAAAGTTCAAAATTTCTACACTGAAAAGTATGGAGTTGTCCACCCATCAAAACAAGGTCTAAAAATTCCAGAAATGTTTGATGGAGCAATTAATAAAGATGTGAAAGCTGTATGGATTATCGGAGAAGATATTGTTCAAACGGATCCTAATAGTGCACATGTGGTTCAAGCAATGAACTCTTTAGAGCTATTAGTAGTACAAGAAATTTTTATGAGTGAGACTGCAAAACTTGCAACAGTAGTATTACCTGGAACAACTTTTTTAGAAAAAGATGGAACATTCACTAACACTGAAAGAAGAATTCAAAGAGTAAACAGAGCGGTACCTCCTCTACCAGGTACGAAAACTGATGGAAACATTGTAACTGATATGATGCAAAAATTAGGTTTTGATCAACCAACTTATGATGCCGATCAAGTTCTTGCAGAAATTGCAGATGTTGTTCCTTTCTTCAAAGGTGTAACAAGAGAAAGACTTGGTAAGATGGGATTACAATGGCCAGTTCAAGAAGACGGAACAGATACGCAAATTTTACACCAAGAAACTTTTAAAATTGGAAAAGGGCAGCTTAAAAATTTTGATTGGAAAGAATCTAATGAGATAGCTACTAATAAAAAAGATTACCCTTTAATTCTAACAACAAGTAGAGTTCTTCAACACTATAATGCTGCTACCATGACAAGACGTACTAAAAATATTAATATAGTTTCAGAAGACTTGTTACTAGTTCACCCTAATGATGCCAACAAAAGAGAGTTAAATACAGGTGACATAGGAAGACTTTATTCTGGACGAGGAGAAGTTGCTTTAAAAGTAGAGGTAACAGATAAAGTTAAAGAAGGAATTGTATTTACAACATTCCACTTTCCGGAACACATGGTTAACATGGTAACTGGTCATGGTAAGGATGAAGAAACAATGTGCGCAGAGTACAAAGTTTCTTCTGTAGAAATTCAAAAGATATCTAATCAATTTAAAACTGTCGTTGAACCTAAAGAAAATCAAGCAGAGCTTTCTTAATTACTCATATTTAAATAGGTGCTTTAAAAATTATAAAGTTTATAATTTTTTAAAATGACTAATTCAAATATAGATATTGATAAAGCAGGTTGGTCTTTTGATAACACCTATTCAAAACTACCTGATGATTTTTTAGTAATACAAGCCCCTATTCCAGTAAAATCTCCAGAACTTATAATTTTAAATAAAGATTTATCTAAAGATTTAGATTTAGATTTCACTAATATTAGTGAAGAAAATTTATCTCAATTATTTTCAGGTAATTTATTACCAACAGGATCAAATTCAATTGCACAAGCATATGCAGGTCATCAATTTGGTCATTTTACAATGTTGGGTGATGGACGTGCTGTTTTAATGGGTGAACACCTTTCTAAAACCAAAGAAAGGTTTGATATTCAATTTAAGGGCTCTGGAAGAACTCCTTTCTCTAGAAGTGGCGATGGTAGGGCTGCATTAGGCCCTATGTTAAGGGAATATATTATTAGTGAAGCAATGCATGGATTGAATATTCCAACAACAAGAAGTCTTGCGGTGGTTAAAACAGGTGAGAATGTTATGAGAGATACGTATTTACCTGGTGCTGTGTTAACTAGAATTGCATCTAGTCATATTCGAGTGGGAACTTTTCAATACTTAGCAGCAACACAAAATAATAAAAATTTAAAAGTGCTGATGGATTATGTAATTAATCGACATTACCCCAATATAAAAAATTCAAAAAATCAGGCATTAGATTTATTAAAGACACTAATTAATGTTCAAATTAACTTGGTAGTAAATTGGATACGTACTGGTTTTATTCATGGAGTTATGAATACAGATAATATGTCCATATCAGGAGAGACTATTGATTATGGGCCATGTGCCTTTATGGATGAATATAATCCAGAGACAGTTTTTAGTTCAATAGATCAACAAGGAAGATATTCGTTTTCAAATCAACCAAAAATTATAAAATGGAATATAGCAAGATTTGCTGAATGTATAATTCCATTTATAGATAATGATAAAGATAAAGCTGTTGAGATGGCAACGGAAGCTATAAACACCTTTGAAGAAATTTATCAAAACAAGTGGCTAAATATGATGCGAGATAAATTAGGTTTATTTGGAGAAGATATAAATGACCAGATTTTAATAATGGATTTATTAACTTGGATGCACAAAAATAAGGCTGATTATACCAATACTTTTTGCTTTTTAATGAATGAAAAATTTTCTTTTAATGAAAAATATAATAATGAAGATTTTATAATTTGGAAAAAAAGATGGAGCGACCGTTTAAAATTAAATAATAATACTGAAGATAAGTATTTAAAATTAATGCACACTACAAATCCATTGGTAATTCCAAGAAATCACATGGTTGAAGAAGCTTTAGCAGCAGCAAATAATGGTGATATTGAACCAGCACATAATATATTAAAAGTTTTAGAAAAACCGTATACAGATCAAGAAAATATTTCAATTTTTCAAAATCCCAGTCCACACGGAAATGAAGATTATAAAACTTTTTGTGGTACTTAATTATTTATAAGACGTAAGGTTCTGGTCTTGCATTATTCTCTAACACTCTTTCAACAGAAAAATCACTAATATCAATACTTTGATATGATCCAGTTGTAATTAGTTCAGTTAGAGCTCTTCCAATACCAGGTGCTTGCATTAAACCTCTACCTGTAAAACCTGATGCCATATAAACATTGTCATATTTTGGATGCTTACCAACAACAGCATTATTATCTAATTTATTGCAATCATAGTAACCAGCCCAACCACCAGTTAGTTTTAACTCTTCAAATGCTGGTATTCTTTGTGCTAATGCTGGCCATACTAATTCTTCAAAATCATTCCAAGCAGGTTCTAAATCAGTTGCATCAAAAACTGAATTTGGTGAACCAGCTAAATATTCATTACCTTCTGGTCTCCAATAAACTCCTGTAGTTAAATCTCCACATAAAGGCATTTCTGGAATGTGAGTTGGGCATTTAACTCTAAAAACAGTATGTTTTTGAGGTACTACAGGAATGTCTTCCAATAATTTATTTGTCCAACAACCAGCAGCCGAAATAATAGTTTTAGCTTTAATTTCTGAAATATTTTTTACATCACCTTTAATAAATTCTGCACCAAGTTCAATTGCTTTACCTTTGAGTGCACTATGAAACATAAATGGATCAATCCAACCTTCACTTTGGTTATCAGTAAACGTTGCGGTTTCTATACCTTCACAATTTATGTAAGAAAATGTCTTAGATAATTCTGAACCTTTAATATTTTTTGTACCTGCATCACAGGCTTTATGATTTTCTAATGCTTTATATTGTTCTTCAGCATGTTCTGGGCCAAACATCAAAAGATATCCATTTGCAACCATGCTTGCAGTTGGGTTGGGATTTTTTTTAGTTTTCAATAGATCTGGTATTTGGGAAATAAACTCTCTTGCAAACTTACCTAGTAAGATATTTTCTTTTTGAAAAAATTGCCTCCTAAAACCACCAAGAGATAATGGAAATGATGCTTCTTTATATGTTGGGTCTCTTTCAATAACTTTAACTTTTCTACCCTCTTTAGATAAAAAATAAGCTGTAGAAGCCCCTATAATTCCACCCCCAATTATTACAACATCATCCATAATTTTTTTTAATTTAATAAGATTAAACTTACATTGAGCACTAGTGCAAAGGAGCACCAAAGTAAATAAGGAATCATCAAATAAGAACTTAGCAAGTTGACACGTTTAAATCTGAGAATGAGAATGATTATCAAATAAATTAGAATTATTAGTATGAGCAAAGCTAAAATCATTTTATGCAGAACGAAAAAAACTACACTCCAAGTTGTATTAAAAATTAAATGAATAAGATAAATATAAACTGTCTTCATATCTCTATTTTTTTTGTGCCAAAAACTCCAAATCGCAATTGTCATCATTAGATAAAGGGTTGTCCATACTGGTGCAAAAATCCAATCTGGTGGATTAAAAGATGGTTTAATAAGTAACGAGTACCAAGGCTCTTTAAAGGTAATTGTTGCAAATCCACCTATAGCTGAAGCTGAGTAAGTAGCTAGAGTAAATAGAATAAAAGATAAAATTTTATTTTTTAGCATATTCGTATTATACATTGATTTATGAATGAAAAAAAAGTTATTTGGATAACAGGTGCAAGTAGTGGAATTGGTAAGGCTTTAGCTTTAAAATTTGCAAATGAAGGATGGATAGTAGCAGCATCCGCAAGACGAGAAAATTTACTGCAAGACTTAAATAAAGAGAATTCAAATATTCACTCTTTTCCTTTAGATGTTACTAATATTGAACAATGTAAATCTGTTTTTAAAAATATTATTGAAAAATTCAATGATGTTGAGATATCTATATTTGGAACTGGCATACACGACCCCAAATCAGAGAAGGAATTCAATCTTGATAAGATTAGAAAAATTATGGAAGTTAATTACTTTGGTACAATGAATTCGATTAATTCTGTTTATGAATATTATAATGATAAAAAAAGTGGCCAAATATCAATCATTTCCTCTGTTGCTGGATATAGAGGTTTACCTGCAGCAGGAGCTTATTGTGCGTCTAAATCTGCGTTAACAAGTTTTGCAGAAAGTCTTCATTTTGAAATGAGAAGAAAAAATGTAAGGGTTTCTCTAGTAAGTCCTGGCTTTATTAAAACTCCAATGACAGATCAAAATGATTTTCCAATGCCAATGATAAAGCCACCAGAATTTGCTGCAGAACAAATTTATATAGGTTTAGTTAAGAAAAAAGGATTTGAAATCCATTTCCCTAAGGCTTTTACATATCTTTTGAAATTTTTAAGTATGCTGCCTAGCAGTATTTATTTTAAAATTGTTGAAAAAGGGATGAAAAAAATAGATTACTAATCTTTAACAAACATCACTGTAAGTTCAGCAACTTTTATTCCAAACTTAGTCATTGTAGCTCTATTAATTGCTACCTTTTCATCTTGCATAAAAATCCAATCATCAAAAGTGATTTTCATTTCTTTACCTTTAACGGGTACTAATAAAACATATTCAAATTTAAAAGCAGGACCATATGAATAGCCTTTAGCCTTACCAACAACATCTCCAGCAGTACCTTCATAATTATGTTCATCTAATTTATCAATTGTCCATTGTCTTTCTTGAATTTCACCATCATTCCAATTAAATTTTTCATTTAAAATTAATTGTTTACCATCCCACACACCATTTAAATCAGCTGAAAATTGTCTAGTTACTTTTCCAGATCTATTTTGCAAAATCCCCCAGGCTTTAACATTTCCTGATAAATACTCTTCTATAATTAATCTTGGTTTTTGGTCCTTAAAGTCAGTTGGTTTCATATTGTTTCCTGTGCAGCTGGTTAATAAAATTAATGATATTAAAGCAAATATAATTTTCATATGTTTATTTATTATATAAAGAGAATTGAATCAAATCTATATTTCTTGATTTGAAACCAGCCTCACAATATGAAAGGTAAAATTGCCACATCTTTTTGAAAGTTAAGTCAAAACCCTGATCTTTAATTGTATCCCA
>CAJQTI010000039.1 GCA_905618915.1 uncultured Candidatus Pelagibacter sp.
TTTTTATATGAATATTCTAAACTATAGACATGGCAAATAAAGTAAGCAAAAGTTTTCTAAAAGATTCTCATTTAATAGCTGAATTAAAACTGTGTAGTATTCGTTTAATTGATAACGCTAAATTTCCTTGGATCATTTTAATTCCAAAGCGAAAAAATATTACTGATATCTCAGAACTTAACTTAAAAGATCAAATGCTATTAATGAAAGAAATTGTTCATTGCAGCAAGTTAATGAAAAAAATTTTTAAAACAAAAAAACTTAATGTTGAAAAGATTGGTAACATTGTTCCTCAATTACATATTCACATTATCGCAAGATCTACTAAAGACAGTACGTGGCCTTTGTCAGTTTGGGTGGTTAAAGGGAAATCTTATACAAAAATTCTATTAGCAAAAAATATTCTTAAGATTAAAAAGTATTTTAAGGATTAAAGGGTAAGGACAGAGGTAGTTTTAGTCTCCCGCCACTACCTCTTGGCTATTATGTATATGATTCGTCCAAAATTTGTTAACACGTATTAATTGAAAGTAGACTTTATCAACCGCTTGCTTTACTAGATAGATAACACCTCGATTCACAAATAATTAAATTAAAATACATTGATTAAAACTACACTCTCATCATTTGCTAAATCTATCGGTTTTAACTCACAAAATTATATTCCAAAGGAAGGCGCTTCCTTCTCTCTGTTTAGAATTGAAGTTTTATCAGGTTTAACGGTTGCTTTAGCTTTAGTTCCAGAAGCTATTGCTTTTGCTTTTGTTGCAGGAGTTGCACCTTTATCAGGACTTTATGCGGCTTTTATCGTTGGTTTAATTACAGCTGTATTTGGTGGAAGACCTGGAATGATTTCAGGGGCAACCGGCGCCTTAGCTGTTGTAATGGTTTCTCTTGTTATGGACCATGGTGCTCAATACTTGTTTGCAACTGTAGTGTTAATGGGAATTTTACAATTATTAGCAGGTGTCTTTAAGCTTGGAAAATTTATTAGAATGGTACCACAACCGGTAATGCTTGGTTTTGTTAATGGCCTTGCAATCGTTATTGGTATCTCACAGCTTAGTCAGTTTAAAACCCTTAATACAATGGGTGAATCAGTATGGATTTCAGGAAACACTTTATATTATTCAATAGGGTTTGTTGCTTTAACTATGTTGATTATTTGGTTACTGCCAAAGATTACTAAAGCAGTTCCAGCTACACTTGCTGCTATTTTAGTAACATCAATATTAGTTTTAGCATTAAAAATCGATATTCCAAGTGTTGGAGATCTTGCAAGTGTTAAAGGAGGATTACCTATATTTTCAATTCCAAGTGTTCCTTTAAATTTTGAAACTTTAAAAATAATTTTCCCCTATGCATTTATATTGTCTGCGATTGGATTAATTGAAAGCTTGTTAACCCTTAACTTGGTTGGTGAAATTACCAATAAAAGAGGCGGGGCTAGTCAGGAATGTTTAGCACAAGGCTTTGCAAACACAGTTACTGGTTTTTTTGGGGGTATGGGTGGATGTGCGATGATTGGACAATCCATGATTAATGTAAAGTCAGGGGGTAGAACAAGAATTGCAGGAATAGCTGCTGCATTATTCTTATTAATTTTTATTTTATATACATCAAGCTATATTGAGATGATCCCAATTGCTGCACTTGTTGGTGTGATGTTTATGGTGGTGATTGGAACGTTTGCGTGGAATTCTTTAAAGATATTATTTTTTGTTCCAAAAAGTGATGCTTTAGTTATTGTTCTTGTAACTGTTGTAACAGTTTTAGAAGATTTAGCAGTTGCCGTAATTGTTGGAGTGATTGTATCAGCACTAGTATTTGCTTGGAAATCTGCATCAAAAATTAGAGCAGTTGAGAGACCTTCCATTAGAGAAAAGGGTGCTAAGGTTTATGAAATAGAAGGTCCACTTTTCTTTAGTTCAACCGATAGTTTTTTAGAATTATTTAAACCAGAAGAAGATCCTGAAGTAGTTATTATTGATTTTGCAGGATCAAAAGTAATTGATCAATCAGCTTTAAAAGCAATTGAAGACATTGCTGATAAATATAATAGTTTTGGGAAAAAAGTTAAATTAAGACATCTAACTCGTGATTGTCATAGATTGTTAAGTAGAGCAGGCCAGCTTGTTGTTGATAGTGATGATGATCCTGATTATGGAATTGCAGTTGATTATGATGTTAAGTTAGGTATTTTTGGAAATTAACATGAGTAAAGAGATAAAAGCTGATGACGTTATTTTCAATTTCTTTAAACAAATTTGTGATGAGAAAGATGATGTTAAATGTGTTGAGCTAGGCAATAGTTGGATTAACGCAATGAAGACCAATCTCACTAACATGGAAAAAAATCTAGAAGAAGCTGATAAAGCCAAGCATCAAGAAAATATAGATAGCAACATGAACCACCTTAATAACCTTAAGGATAAATCAGCTGTGGAGTGGCGTGAATATGCAACTCAGTGTATGGTAGAGATCCTTGATCACAAAAGTAAATCTTGAATTTCTTTAAGAGATTATTTTCAAGTAGCAATTTAGAATTAGAAATTAATGACGGGGGCAGAGCAGCTGCTGGTTACAAAGGAAAAGCTGGAGACTGTGTAGTTAGATCTATTGCAATTGTATCAGGTCTTCCTTACCAAAAAATTTATGATGATCTTTATAAAGCAAATGAAGAATTTAGAACCACATCAAGAACTAGACTTGCGAGAAGTTTAAAACAAAAAAATGATAGTCCAAGATCAGGCACTCATAGAGTAGTAGTTAAAAAATATCTTGAAAAACTTGGGTGGCATTGGACGCCAACAATGTTTATAGGCCAAGGCTGTAAGGTTCATTTAAAAAAGAATGAACTTCCAAGTGGAACTTTGATTATATCTTGCTCAAAACACATAACCGTTGTTAAAGACGGTGTTTTACATGACACTTATGATTGTTCTAGACGTGGTACACGTTGTGTATATGGGTATTGGACAAAACCTAATTAAATTAACTCAAGACATCTTAAGAAAGATTTGTTAGCATTTAATTGTGAAAAATATATTGGGGACTAGCTTTATTTGTAAGCTTTTGACCATTTTAGTCTTAAGCTTATTGCTAACTAGTGGTGCAAAAGCAGGTTGTGATGATGCTCCGACTGATGGAGTGGATTATTCTAATTGTCAATTCTCAGAAGGCCAAGATTTAAGTAGAGCCTATATACCAAATTCTAATCTATCTTTTATTAGCTTTATTAAAGTAACTTTTGATAAAGGAGTAATGATGAATGCAACATTATCTAATGGTAATTTTGTAGAATCTTCTTTTATTAGAACTAATTTATATGAAGCAAATCTTGAAGGGGGTATTTTTGAAAAAGCAAACTTTTCAAGTGCGAACTTAACAAGAGTAAACTTTAAAGGTTCGTCATTAATTGAGACAAACTTCACTAATAGTAATCTTTTTGAAGCAGATTTAACGGGTGCTAATATTTTAAATGCCACCTTTGAAGGTGCCAATCTTAATAACGCAACTTGGATTGATGGCTCTAAGTGTTCTTTAGGCTCTATTGGTCAATGTGTTAAATAGTTAAAAGTTAATTTATAAAATATTTATGAAAAGACATTTAATAATTTTAGTTTTATTTTTAATAGTTCCAAATTTATCTTTTGCAAAACAGCTAAGCAAATCTCCATTTATTCCAGATAGTGTTCAAGATGAATTTAATAAATTATCTACCGAACATAAGAGTAAGTTTTGTGGTTTTGAAAACTATAAAATTAGAAAAGGCATTATTAACAAAGATTTAGCAATAAAAATACTTGGTTATAATTCAAGAATGGATAATTGGAAAATAGTAGAAGGTGTTTATAGTCGGGATGTCTTTAAAGAATATGCTGATGTTGTAACTTATGCAAGTGTATCTGAAAATAATCAGGTAAAAGAGTTCCTCTTTGATAAACTTTATATATGGGCAAAAAATAAAGCTCTTACTAAAACTAAACAATGTTATAGAAATACAGAAAAAAATTCTATTTTAAAAGATTGTGAAGGTGAGTGGAGTGATCCAGAGGGTCAAGACTTAGCACCAATAAAAGATGCAACTGTAACCTTAGAAATAATTATGGGTTTAAACTATATCTACAATCTTAATTTTGCTAATTATAAAATTGAAGATCCAAGACATAAAACTATTAATGAATGGTTCAAACCTTTTTATAAACAAATAAAACCTGCCAATAAATTTTATATGGGAAATTCTGCTGGTTGGTATTTTCCAAATATAGCTTTAAGACATAGTGATAATAAAAATTATTCTAAATTAGTTAAGAAACTTGTTAAAGGAGCTGACAAATGGATACTCGATGATGGAAGCATTAAAGACAGAACTACACGAGGAAATCGATCGTTATGGTATCATCATACTGGCTTAGGAGAAGCTTTTATGATTTTAGAAATTGCAAATGCAGCTAATATAAAATTACCAAAAAATTATGAAAAAAATTTATTAAAAGCTGCTGAACTATTTCAAGATGGTTTTTTAGATAATTCTATTTTAGAACCTTGGGCAAAAAAAGGTCATAACTCACAAGCTAGCAAGGGTGTGCAAAAATTTAATAAAAATTTAGATGCTATAAGCTTTAATGGACCTTGGTTACATATAATACAATATAGATATCCAAATCACAGAACGTCAAAATTCTTAAAGTCTCAAATGACCAATAGAGCAAGATCTTTAAAAAGTGATGAGGTTATGGGAATTGGAGTGGGTTGTATCTATAACGCTTTAGCAAATAAATAAAAAAGTTTTAATTTGCTTATTTTACAGGTTTAATTTTCTGATTAATAACGAGTACAGCACCAATTATCAAAATTGGTAACCCGATAATTAAATCTTGCTGCCATTCTAAGTTTTCAAATACTGTTGATATTAATAAAGCAAGTACAGGCATTACCACACCCACATAACCTGCTCGTCCAGCTCCAACTTTCTCTAATAATCTTAAATAAAATATAAAAGCAAATATTGAACCAACTATTGATAAATAAGCAAGAGATGCAATATAACTGAAGCTATATTCAAATAATAATTCAGTACCTTTTATCTGAGTGATTAACAAAGTAACTAGTGATCCATAAAGCATTGCATAAGCTAGTGTTGGTATTAATGGAAAGTTGTTATTTAAGTTTCTTTGGTAAACCATGTTACCTGTTGATGCGCTAAATGTACCAAGCAATGCTAAAAATAATCCAACATGAGTTCCATTTGCTAAGCTGAAATTGAAAATTTCATCACTGAAAATGATTATAATTCCAATCATCCCAATGGTTGCACCAAGTAAAGTTTTTAAAGAAGGTTTCTTTTTAAAATAAAATCCTTCTCCTAAAATATTCATAATAACTACCGTTGAAAAGACAACTGCTGGAAATGCACTTATTAAATAAGTATTTGATAGATAAAAGAAAACATAATTTAGAGAATAAAGACAAATACCAAATAACAAAAACCAAAGATGTTGATTTAAAGAAAACTTAAGATTTTTCTTCTTATAAATTAGATAAACAAAAATAATTATTGCAGCTATCAAAAATCTATAAAACACTGATACTAATGGATCAACGTAACCTAGTTGAAATTTGATGACATACCAAGTAGGTGACCAGCAAAAGAGTGTGACAATAAATAAGATAAAATTGTTCATTAGCAAACACTTATAATCAATCAATCTTAAAAAAATATAAGATTAATTTAACAATTTTAATATATAAATTTAATAGTTATGAAAAAAATACTTCTAATTTTAACTCTGCTTATATCATTAAGTAACCTTTCTTACTCAGACAATCATTATCCAATTACAAGAGATTCTGTATTAATGATCGCTAGAGGTAAAATTGCATACCAAAATAATTGTGCAAGTTGCCATCAGGTTAATTTATCTGGAGCTGAAAATTGGAAGGGTGTTGATGAAGATGGTCATAGAAAAGCACCTCCTTTAAATGGTACGGGTCACACTTGGCACCATGATGATGAAACACTACATAAAATTATTAAATATGGGTTAGTTGGAATTATCAATGATTATGAGGGGAAGATGGCTGGTTTTAAAGATAACCTTAATGATAAAGATATAGACTCAGTTCTAGCCTACATTAAAAGTTTTTGGCCAGATGATTATTATCAACATCAAATAAATTTAAGTAAATAAATTATATGGCAACAGATATTTTTCATTGGGGATGCAAGCATAGCTGGAGAACTAGTGCAAAGAACACGATGTGGTGTGTTGTTGGTTGTTCTATTGGAGACTTTGGAACCATATTATTTTTTCAGTTAAGTAAAATTCCTTTTCCAGTATTGGGTATTATGACTTTAGCAATCATTAATGGTTTGCTCACTAGCATTATGCTTGAAACTTATATTTTAATGAAACAAAAGTTTGATTTTATCAGTGCGTTAAAGACAGCTTGTGGAATGAGTTTTATCTCAATGGTTAGTATGGAAATCTCCATGAATGCTACAGACTATTTTTTAACCGGTGGAGCCCAACTTACGTGGTGGGTAGTGCCCATTATGTTAATGATTGGTTTTTTAACACCATGGCCTTATAATTACTGGAGACTTAAAAAATTCAATCAAGCGTGTCATTAAATATTAAAATGGTTACAACTTCTGAAATTATACTAGCAATTATTATCGTTTCCTTATCTGTTGTTATGCCTATTTATTATTATTACCAAAGAAAGAAGAACCCCAAGCAAGATAATAAAACTCCAGATAACCCTGAGATAAAAAATTATATTGATAAAATTAATGAAATTACCCGTAAAAAACGTAAATGAAAAAACGTTTATCAGGGTGCAGTGAGTGTGGAGATGATACCGCTATCTTAACACAAGTAAGTTCAGGACCAGAGGTCATCTTGCTTTGTACGGATTGTTATAATCTTAAGCATTCAAATGAAACACAAAACTATATCGGACATGAAGAAGAAAAAAGCTAAGAAAGTAAAAACTAAAAAACCTGCACCTAACTTTTACGGTCTTGGTAAATTTAACTATCTTATCTTTAAGTTTCTTTGTTCAAGATTTAAGCTTAAATAATTGTTTAATTTAACCTAAGCTGCTTCTAGATGGACACCTTATTAGAGATTTAGTAGTATATTTTTATGTATTGGGTAATCTTAATAACTTTTCTAAGTTTTCTTGCTATTAGCTTTGTTACTTCAAAGCCTGGAAACAAACTTATAAAAAATAAAAAAAATAAAACCCATCTATTGGATATTTTATCTTCTTATATGGGTGGTTTTTTACTTGTAATAATTGTTTATCTTTTTGTTTCAGCCTCTAATGGTAAAGAAACGTTTGATATTGGCATTGATTTTTTTAATTCTAATAGATGGAATTTTGCAAGCGGTATGGGTAATCATAGATCAATTTTAGATGAATTTGTCTTTGGTTTTGTCTTCACTTACATAATAATCTTCATAAGAAGACAATATAAAAAACAAAATTAAAAAGGAGCATAGATGAAAGGTTTTAGATTTATTACAAGCGATGACACTTCAGAATTTTGTCATCGTGTTACAGAGGCAATATCTAATGGATGGAAATTGTATGGTGAACCTAAAATGACTTTTGATAGTAAAAGAGGGGTAATGCGTTGTGCTCAAGCAGTTATAAAAAATTCTCCTAAGAAAAAGTATTCAAAAAAAATGAAGCTATCTTCAATATAGAAATAGACAATATAGGAATAAATGAAAAAACTTCTATCGATCATGGTTCTGGGTTTGTGGTTAATTCCCACTCTAGCTATGTCTGGAACTTTCAAAGACGAAGAAGGTTTATTTGGTTTGAAAACTAAGAGAAGTGGATTTAAGTTTCATTTAAACTTTATGGATCATAATGATCACAACTTTCAATATATTAAAGATAAAACAAAAGCACGTGCTGGAAAATATTATCAACGATTTGAAGTAAGAGATGGTGATTGCTTTGGAGATGATAATTGGAGTGATTGTGATACCGATCGAGAAAGAGTTGAGTTTTCAACAAGACCACGACAGCCTGCTAAAAAAAAGCAATGTTATGGTTATAGTTTAATGCTATCTAAAGATTTTGTCGATACACATCCAACCAATACTTCCTTAGGCCAAGTTCATCAATATGGTGGCCCAACAGGCACTGCTGGTGGTTTAGCTTCTTTTCCACCTTTAATTCAAATAGATGCACGTCAAGGATATTTATTTTTAAATTGGCATGAACTTAGTGGTTCGGCAACAAACGTTATTGACAATTCGAGATATCATAGACTGAAGCTTTTAAAGGATATGAAAGAAGTTTGGACAGATATTTCTTTTTGTTTAGACTTTAAAAATAAAAGAATGGATGCATGGGTAGACGGTATCAAGAAAGTGGAAATCTTAAAATCTCCAATTTTTTTTAAACCAAAAGGAATATATTTTAAACATGGTATATATCGTAGCTTTATTAGTAATTACAAACAACGTAACAACGGCAAAATGCCAACTCAAATTGTTTTCTATGATGAAATTAGACGAGGTAACTCAATTAAAAAAGTAGATATAAACATTAATCCAAAGCTGAAGCCTGTTGATTGAACGGTTTAAAATAAAAAAATTATTTGTTCACTAATCTGTGTATTGTCTATGAATGGCTAAAGTTGCAAAAGATAAATGGGATAAGGTAATTGAACATTTAACACATTCAGACAGTGATCTTGAGAAAGTATTAAGCTTATTAAAGGGGTGTGACCAGGGGAATGCATCTAATTATGATGTTAATAGAGCATCTTACTCATTAAATATTATTGCGATAGTTACACAAAAGCAACTTGATCCAGAAAATAAAGATAAAACACTTACTCATATAATTAGACAGTGGGTTAAATCAAAAGACTTTATTCAATTTTATAATTTGATGAGAAAACAAGAAAATATTACTTGGGATAAGAGTAAACTTGAAGATTACACCAAACAATTAAAGGACCTTTGGTACAGTAAATCTCAATCTAAAAATAAAGAATATTTTAAAAAAATAGACGGATTTAATAAAACAACTGGGGCAAATCTTTTAGAAAAAGATAGTAAAGAAGAGCTAAGACCGAAAGCTAAAATAATTGAGAAAACCTTTGATAAAATAAAGCAGAATGAACGACGGTCTCGAACAATCGTTGCTTAATACAAACTAAATATAATGATGGATCAGATATTACCCTTTGTTTATATGCTAGGGATACTCTTATTGGTACTCCCAGCTTTTCTACAATCTAATTCTAAATTAAAACAATTCTTAACTAATCTTACTATTTGGATTGTCATTATCCTTATAATTCTAACAATCATTTATTTCATTAAGTAACATTCATTCCAGCGCCTAGACACTTAGTTTGGGTATTTGGGATTTATCCAACAATTTTCTAAAATTCTATAGAATTAATCGTGTTAGAAAATACTTTTTTCCACAAATTACATTTATTAGAACAAGTTAAACTAAATATATACATCTTATCATTTTCAAATAAGAGAAATTGGCTAACCTGGGTATTAGAAACCATTCCATCCATTTCTAAAAAAATACTATTTTTAATTTTAGGATGAAGAATACATTTTTTAAATCGTACAGGCTTACTCCATATTGCTGAGTATTCAACTTCAGATGATGCACAAATACTATCAATAGTGTCCTCATTTAATTTTGCATCTTTCCATTGTGGGAAGTCTTTTAAATTATCAGAGGTTATTGTTATATTATTGGTAGAATATGGATCTTTAATCTCAACAATATACTCTATTTTATATTCCTGACCTTTTAGAGCTTTCATACTTTCTTTAAAATGATCAAAGTCTGGAAATAAGTCAGTATACTCACTTTGAGCATTGTTAATGATGTTATCCATAACTACTGGAGAGGTATAAAGATACTCTTCACCAATATTAATTGTAAATCCATGTACACTTTTATATTCTTTAGCG
>CAJQTI010000040.1 GCA_905618915.1 uncultured Candidatus Pelagibacter sp.
AAGAAAAATTTTGAAAACAGCAGCAACTTATGAATTACAGAAAAAAGATAAAAATTTTAAACCCTACCAAGGTGGGCAAAAATATAAGAACTTTAATTAAGTTTAAGATAAAAAATTAAATCTTTGTGAATAGATACAATTTCAAAACCGTAGAAGATAAATGGCAAAAAATTTGGGAAGAAAAAAAATCCTTTTCAACCAAGGTTGATAAAAGTAAAAAAAAATTTTATTGCTTAGAGATGTTTCCTTACCCATCAGGAAAAATTCACATGGGTCATGTTCGAAATTATACAATTGGTGATGTACTAGCACGTTTTAAAGCTTTACAGGGTTATAATGTTCTTCATCCTATGGGCTGGGATTCATTTGGAATGCCTGCTGAAAATGCAGCAAGACAAAATAATTTAGATCCTAAGACTTGGACTGAATCTAATATTAAAACTATGAGGTCTCAACTTAAAAAACTTGGACTATCAATAGATTGGGATAAAGAAATCTCAACTTGCTCACCAGAGTATTATAAACACCAACAAGAATTTTTTTTAGATTTGTATGACAAGGGTTTAGTTTACAGAAAAGAAAATTATGTTAACTGGGATCCGGTTGATCAAACTGTTCTTGCTAATGAGCAGGTGGTAGACGGTAAGGGTTGGCGGTCTGGGGCTATAGTTGAAAGGAAGAAGTTAAATCAATGGTTTTTTAACATCTCAAAATTCTCTGAGGAGCTTTTACAGGGGTTAGATGGCTTAGATAATTGGCCCAATAAAGTAAAGGTTATGCAAAAGAACTGGATAGGTAAATCTTTTGGTTGTGAGGTTGAATTTAAAATTGAAAGTGAAAAGTCCATTGAAAGTATTAAGTGTTATACAACAAGGCCAGATACATTATTTGGATTTTCTTTTCTTGCACTTTCAGTTGATCATCCTTTGGCAAAATATTATGAAGAAGATAAAAAATTTCAAGAATTTAAAAAAGAATGTTCTAAAACTGGCACAACCGAAGAATCTATTGCCTCTGCTGAAAAATTGGGTTTTAAAACAGACCTAATTGCAGTTAATCCACTAGATAAAGATATGAAAGTTCC
The DNA here is from genome assembly GCA_905618915.1 of uncultured Candidatus Pelagibacter sp. Lineage (GTDB taxonomy): Bacteria > Pseudomonadota > Alphaproteobacteria > Pelagibacterales > Pelagibacteraceae > Pelagibacter. The sequence goes on from CAJQTI010000040.1 coordinate 1,085, forward strand.
AGTTTATTTTGCAAACTTTGTATTAATGGACTATGGGTTAGGTGCTGTTTTTGGTTGTCCCGCACACGATCAGAGAGATTTAGATTTTGCAAAAAAATATAATTTAAAAGTTATACCTGTTGTTAAACCTGAAAAAGATAAAGACTTTGAAATAAATGATGAAGCTTACACAGGTGAGGGTTATATTTGTAATTCTAAATTTTTAGATGGTTTAAAGGTTCCCAATGAATCTATTGCTAAGACAATAGAATTTCTTGAAAAAAATAATTTAGGTAAAAAAAAAACTAATTATCGATTAAAGGATTGGGGAATTTCAAGACAAAGATATTGGGGATGCCCAATTCCAATAGCTTATGATGAAAATGATGTACCTATCAAAATTCCTAGAGATATGCTGCCTGTTAAACTTCCAGAGATTGAAAAATTAAGCAACACGGGAAACCCACTTGATACAGAAGAAGATTGGAAATATTTTATATTAGATGGAAAAAAGTATAGAAGAGAAACTGATACATTGGATACTTTTGTTGATTCTTCTTGGTATTTTTTAAGATTTTGCTCACCTCAAAATACTGACCATGGTTTTACTCAAGAAGAGGCCAATTATTGGATGCCGGTTGATCAATATATTGGTGGGGTCGAACATGCTATTTTACACTTATTGTATTCAAGGTTTTTTATGCAAGCCCTATCTCACAAAAATGATAATTTTAAGTTAAAAGAACCTTTTAGCGGGTTATTTACGCAGGGTATGGTTTGTCATGAAACTTATAAAGACCAACAAAATAGATGGTTAACTCCAGAAGAAGTAAGCTCAGAAGATGGTAAAAAATTTTACAAAAAGACCAACTCTTCTGAAGAAGTAATCGTTGGACCAACAGAATCCATGTCAAAATCAAAAAAAAATACAATAGATCCGGAAAGCATTATCAAAAATTATGGAGCAGACTCAG
>CAJQTI010000041.1 GCA_905618915.1 uncultured Candidatus Pelagibacter sp.
TTTACTTCTTGAACTGTTGGGCCGTCTTTAGGTAGGATGTTTATTAATTCTTCTTCTTTTAACGATGACATTTAGGTTGTTTTGATAGTCATTTTTCTTTGAACAATATATTGCTGAATCATTGTGAAGATGTTGTTGAAGCTCCAGTAGATAACAAGACCTGCAGGAAATGGTGCAAGAATTACAGTTAAAAATACTGGAAAGAACATAAATATTTTAGCCTGTATAGGATCTGGCGGAGTAGGGTTAAGCTTTTGTTGTATAAACATCGTGATACCCATAATGATCGGCCATGCACCTATCAATAAGAAAGAAGGCGGATCCCAAGGAAGTAAACCAAAAACATTAAATAAAGACGTTGGATCTCTATCGCTTAAGTCATGTATCCATCCATAAAATGGCATGTGTCTCATTTCAATCGTTACAAATAATACCTTATATAACGCAAAGAAAACTGGAATTTGAACCAGGATAGGTAGACAACCACTCATAGGATTAACTTTTTCTTTTTTATAAAGAGCCATCATTGATTGTTGTAATTTCATTTTATCATCTTTATGAATCTCTTTTAATCTTGCCATTTCTGGAGCTAATAACTTCATCTTTCCCATCGACTTAAAGCTAAAGTTGGCAAGAGGAAAGAAAGCCAATCTAATACAAACTGTGACAGCAATAATTGCTAAACCGTAATTGCCAAGCAATTTAAAGAAGTAGTCCAATACAAAAAATAAAGGCTTAGTTATAAAATACATAAAACCCCAATCAATCGCTAGATCAAATTTATTAATATTTAGACTTTCAGCATAACCATCAATGACATTTACTCTTTTAGCTGCAACTATAATTTGAATTTTTTCTTCAATAGAACTGTTTGCTTTAACTTCAATACCTTTCGTAGATATGTAGTTAGCTCTGAACTTATTTTTATAGTCAAAAGTTGTTTTAAACTCTTTACCTTTAGGAGGTATAACCGATGTAACCCAAAATTTATCAGAAATTGCAACAAATCCTTCTTGTGCAGTTTGAGTAAACTTTTTTTCCTGAATATCGTCGTAATCTTCTTCAATTAACTGATCGTCAAGTACAGATAGAAATCCCTCATGTAAAATATAAAAACCAGATATTTCTGGCAATTTATTTCTAATTATTTGCCCGTATGAATAAAAATTATAAGATTTATCTGATGCATTAATTATTTTTTCTTTTACAGTAAATAAGAATTGGTCATCTAAGCTTATATATTTTTCAAATGTAATGCCTTGAGAGTTACTCCATGTTAGTTTTACAGGACTATTATTAGTTAATCTTTTGTTTCCAGAAACTTTCCAAACTGTAGAAGCATCAGGTATATCTATATTTTTGTTAGTGCTTACAAAGCCACTTTCGATTAAATAACCATCTTCAACATTTCTTGGGCTCAATAAAGTTATTTTATCACTTCCATTAAGTTCAACACTATATTCTTTGAAAGTTAAATCGTCTATTGCTGCACCTTTTAAAGAAATAGATCCAACAACACTTCCGTTTTCAAATTGAATTCTATTGTTTTCTTTTAAAGCATCTGTTCTTGAAAGTTTTGCAAAGTTTTCATTTTTATCTAAGCTAGGAGTATCAGTATTATTTTCAATTTTTTTTTGTTCAGCTAAATTTTGTTTTATAATTGCAGGATCGGGCTGAAAAAAAAGAGAGTATAAAATAATTACAGCTGCTGATAAGGAAATTGCTGCGATTACATTTCTAGTATCCATTATTTCTTAGCCTTTAATTCTTTGTTTACTGGATCAAATCCTTCACCACCACCTAACATCTTAATAGGATGACATGAGAATATTCTTTTAGTGCTTTTTGAGATCCCTTTAATGAGCCCATATGCCCTTAAACATTCAATTGTATATTCTGAGCAAGTTGGAAGATATCTACACGAAGGAGTTAAGTAGGGGCTAATAACCATTTTATAAAATTTGATCAGGCCAATTAAAATGTTTGATATAATATTCATTACTTAATCTTTTCTATGTCTTGGAATAAAGTATCTTTTATTATCGCATATTCATTGTTTAGCATAGTTATTTTCGCAATCACAAGGTAAGAATAATTAAAGTTTATTGACAATTTTTTTACCGCTTCGTTCATTATATTTCTCAATCTTCTTTTAACTTTATTTCTCTTTACGGCACCACGGATTAGTTTTTTTTTAGCTACAAAGCTGATATTTAGTTTTTTATTATCTTTATCTGCAAGAGGGCCAAAAAAAAGAGTGATATATTTATTTGAGATTTTTTTCTTCTTAAGTAAATTTTTGAAATCTTCGTTTTTAGAAAGAGCAACAATTTTGCTTTTCATTTAGTTTGGTTTATTTACCCTGAGGCTTTTTTTGAGTGGATGACACCGTAAGGTTTTTACGTCCCTTATCACGTCTTCTCTTAATAAGTTTTTTTCCACCTTTAGTTGCCATCTTTGATCTGAA
>CAJQTI010000042.1 GCA_905618915.1 uncultured Candidatus Pelagibacter sp.
TCAAAATAAAGTAAGTTTTTTTTTAAATCACTAGTCTTTAATAGGTCAGATATGTAAGAAAAGTCAGTATTTGAAATTAATTTCTTTAAACCTTTAATAGTAAAATTTTCATCAACAAATAAGACAAGATTTGCTGAAGATTTATTTGAGTTATTATTTTGATAATTAATCTTAATAGACATAAATTTTAATACACTCTATACGGGTTGAGTGCTATATATGAGTTAAATTATCATATTTCAATGAAAAAAATCATTTACAGAAATTTAGCTACTGATTGTGTAAAGTTTTTTCTATTAACTATATTTACCATTAGTACGATAATCTGGGTTTTGCAGGCAGTCAATTATTTAGACTTTGTGATTGAAGATGGTCATGGTTTTTTTGTTTATTTTAATTTCACGCTACTTAGTTTTCCGAAAATACTTAGCAGAATTTACCCCTTTGCAGTTTTTTTAAGCTTTTCATACATATTACTAAAATATGAAGACAAAAATGAACTAATTATATTTTGGAATTTTGGAATAAAAAAAATTCATTTTATTAATTTTTTTATAAAAGTCTCACTTTTTTTTGTAATTTTAAGTTTACTGTTAAATGCTTTAATTACTCCTATGACTCTAGATAAAGCAAGATCTTTTATAAGATCATCTGAGCTAGATTTTTTTGAAAGTGTGTTAAAACCAAAAAAATTTGTAGATGTAGTTCAAAATTTAACAATTTATTATGAAAAAAAAAATGAGAATGGAGAACTAGAAAATATGTTTTTAAATGATAAATCTAGTCCCGATGAATCACAAACTACAATTGCAAAAACTGGAAAGTTTGAAATGCGTGGAGACAAAAAAATACTTATTTTATATGATGGAAAAACAATAAATAATGTTAATAAAAAAACTTCTGAATTTAATTTTTCTAAAACAGATTTTAATATTTCAAATTTTAGTACACGCAGTGTTACACATCAAAAAACACAAGAAACCCCAACAAAAGAACTAGTGTTATGTTTGTTGATTATTAATAATTTAAAAAAAGATGTCGGTAATAAAATAAAGCGTGAGCTTAATAATTGTACTTTAATGAATATGGTAAATATTTATAAAGAGATATACTCTAGATTAATAAAACCTATATATATTACGTTTCTTATATCGATTTCACTTTTATTAATATTAAAATCGAAAAGTGATCACACATTTAAGGCGCACAAGTTTAGAATATATTCTTTAGGTTTTTTATCTATTATCTTTTTAGAGTCTTCATCAAAATTTATTTCTCCTGATTTAATGCAAAATTTATTTTTATCAATGTTACCTATAATTTTGACAATGATAATATATTTTTACTTTCTAATAGCCTTGAAAGTCAAAAAAATATGAGAGTTTATGTTAAATTTTTGATCAATCTTTTTAACATCTCTTTTTTAAAGATTTTCATTTCTTTTTTTATAATAATTCTGATAACTAATATTTTAGAGCAGATGGAGTTCTTTAAAAATTTAGATATTAGTTTTTTTTATCTTATTTTTTTATCATTTTTAAACACACCTTCTATTATATTTGAGATACTCCCATTTATTTTTTTGTTATCAACACAAGTTTTTTTTATTTATCTTATAGATAAAAAAGAGTTAGAAATTTTTAAATATAATGGTCTAACTAATTTTATAATAATTAAGATCATAAGTTTTTATGCTCTTATTATTGGGATAATTTTTATCATTTTTTTTTATAATGCTTCTGCAGTTATGAAAAACTCATACTTATTAATCAAAAATAAATATTCAAATGATAATAAATATTTAGCCGTAATTACAGAAAATGGGTTATGGATTAAAGATGAGATTGAAAATAAAATTAATATAATTAATGCTAATAAAGTTGATAATCAGTTTTTATTGGATGTTCAAATAACTCAACTTGATAAAAATTTTGATGTTTTAAAAATAATACAGAGTGACAAAGTTGATATATCCTCTTTTGAATGGAAAATAAATAAGCCTATAATTTTGAACGACAATCAAGAATACACTTTAAATGAGCTGGTTCTTCAATCAAATTTTGATCTTAAGAAGATTAATAGTTTATTCTCAAATCTCTCCTCACTTACGATATTTAAATTGATTGAATTAAGGAAAAGTTATAAAATTCTTAATTATTCTGTGGTGGATATTGACTCTCATTTATACAGAGTTATTTCATACCCAATTTATTTAACTTTAATAACTATTTTTTCTTCAATTATTATGTTTAATATTGGTTACCAAAAAAATACATTCTACAAAATAACATTGGGCATCTTTTTATCTGTGATCATTTATTATGTAAGTTATTTTTTAAATATTTTAGGAACAAATGAGAAAATTCCCTTAATACTATCAATTTTTATTCCCTTAGCTATGTTAACAATAATTAATTTTACTTCTATAATAAAGATTAATGAAAAATAGATTAATAGTTATATTTATAATATTAATATTTAATATAAACTCACTTAATATTGCTAATAGTAATGAATTCATTTTTAAGGTTACTGATTTAGAAATCTTAGAAAATAATACTATCTTCAAGGGTAATAACAGAGGTAAAGTTATAACAGACACCCAAGTCGAATTAATATCTGACAATTTTATATATTTAAAAAAAATTAATCGCCTAGAAACAAATGGCAATGTTGAATTAACTGATATCAAAAGCAATATTACTATCAATGCTGACAAAATGTTTTATCTCAAGTCTGAAGAGAAAATTTATACTGTGGGTAAAACATTGGTAAATGTAGACGGTCAATATAACGTTGTGAGTTCAGATTTGACCTTCTTAAAAAATGAAATGATATTATTGTCAAATAAAAAAACTACTATTACTGATATTAATTCAAATGTTTATAAACTTGATCAATTCCAATACTCAGTAAATGATGAGGTTCTTAAAGGAGAAAAAGTATTTTATAGAAGAAATGAACAAGAAAATAAAGAAGATGAATATTATTTTGAAACTGGCTTTTTTAATTTAAAAAAAGGTGAATTTTTAGGGACAAGTACCGACATAACATTTCATAAAACTTTATTTGATGATGAAGAAAATGATCCTAGAATTAAGGGTGTAGCAAGTTATGGTGATGAATATAATACTTATTTAGACAAAGCAGTTTTTACTTCTTGCAAAAAAACAGACAAATGTCCTCCATGGAAGATGAGAACTAAAAAGATGCATCATGATAAAATCAAAAAACAGATTATCTATAAAAATTCTTGGTTAGAATTATACGACTTTCCAGTTTTATATTTTCCTAAATTTTTTCATCCAGATCCAACTGTTGAAAGGCAATCAGGGATTTTAAATCCAGCAATAGGGGATCACAATCAATTGGGAGATTCTATATATTTCCCTTATTTTTATGTTATTTCAGATGAAAAAGACCTTACATTAAAACCTCGATTATTTAATAACAATGATGGAAACAGGAAATTCATACTACAAGCTGAATATAGACAAAAAACTAAAAACTCTTTAACTATAATAGACACAAGTATTACAAAGGGTCATTATTCAGATAAAGATAATAAAGCTGATATAGACACTAGATCACACTTATTTACCAGCACGACTATTGATCTTGATTTTGAAGATTTCATTACCAGTAGTCTTCAAATTAACTACGAAAAAATTTCTAATGATACTTATTTAAAGTTATTTAATTTTATTAAATCTTCTCTTTATGCGGACACCGCCCCAACAATTCCTACATCAAAAATAGAATTAGACCTTGCACATGAAAATTATGATTTTGGATCTGAAATTTCAATGACTGAATCTTTGGGAGGTTCAAACTCTGATAGATATACATATACATTACCCAAATATGATTTTTCAAAAAATTTTTTTTTTGGAGAAGCCAATGGAAGTTTTAACTTTTCATCTTCTGGAAATCATACAATAAATAATACCAATGTTAGCTCATCCACAGTTAGTAATAATTTAAATTTTGCATCTTTCGAATTTTATAGTGATTTGGGAATTACAACTGATTATGAAGTGGTGACAAAAAATCTTAATTCAATGTCAGATAAAAGTATTAAATATAAAAATTCCCCACAATCTGAAGTTATGAGTTCATATTTCTATAATGTATCACTTCCACTTCAGAAAATAACTGAAGACAGACAAAATACATTAACACCAAAATTAAATATCAGATTTAATCCTCATGAAATGAAGAACCATGCCAATACAAGTAGAAGAATTAGCATAGGAAACGTATTTTCAAGTAGTAGATTAGATATGGGGGATTCATATGAAGCAGGTGAGTCTTTTACCCTAGGTTTAGATTTTAATAAAAAAAAAGTAAATCAAGTATCTAAGGTTGTTGAAATAGATGGTGTTAGTATAGATTATGAAAACTTAACAGACGATGAAATTGAAAAAAAATTAAAAAGGGCTTCTAATTTTAAAAAAGAAATAGTTGAAGAAATCGAGGAGTATTTTGATTTCAAGCTAGCTACGGTCTTTAGATTAAATAAGGAGGAAAATATACCTATCAATAGTACCTTAAATGAAAAATCATCAAATGTATTTGGTATAGTAAAATATAAACCTATTAACAATCTTAAACTAGCGTATGAATTTTCATTAACTAATGATTTTAATACAATTGAATATAATTCAATAATAGCAAAATATACCACAGGTCATTTTACTACTGAATTTAACTTTTTAGAAGAAACGGGTATTATTGGTGATCATAATTCAATTTTTAATGAAACCAAACTAATTGATTTTAAAGATTATCACAACTTATCATTTTCTACGAGAAGAAATCGAAAGCTCAATTTAACAGAATACTACGACATAGTATATGAGTATAAAAATGATTGCCTAACTGCTGGGATAAAGTATAGAAAAGATTATTATTCAGATAGTGACATCATACCTAAAGAAGAGTTATTTTTCTCTTTAACAATAGTACCATTTTATACATTCTCTCCTGATAAGATGATTTTAAACAAAGACAGAATAGACTAATGAAAAATTATTTCTTAATATTATTTTTATGTTGTGCTTTAAGCAATGTGAAAGCAATAGAGTCAAAAATAATTCATAGCATAGGAAACGAAATTATCACTAATATTGATATTAAAAGAGAGTTTAAATATTTAATAGCTCTTAATAATTCCTTAAAAGAGCTTGATAAAGAAAAAATATTAAAAATTTCAAACGAGTCAATAATT
>CAJQTI010000043.1 GCA_905618915.1 uncultured Candidatus Pelagibacter sp.
GAAGTTTTGTAGGTAATTTATTTAATTCTCCCATAAATTTAACCTTAATATCTTTTTCAATAATTTTATTAATCTTTTTTTTTAAAAAATTTTCTAACAATTTAAACAAAAAAGTAATTTCATTTTTTGGCCTTTTCCAATTTTCTGAGGAAAAAGTATAAAGAGTTAAAAACTCAATTTTATTGTTAATACAATGATTAATGATTAGATCAACTGTATTTAAACCAGCTCTATGACCTGCATTTCTTGATTGTTTATGCTTAACGCCCCATCTACCGTTTCCATCCATGATGATGGCAACATGTTTAACTGGGTTCATATGGTCATTATTTCTTTTTCTTTAACTTCGACTTTAGTATCTATAGTTTTAATGTGCTCGTCAGTAAATGTTTGTACTAATTTCTCATTTATTTTTTCATCATCTTCACTAATTACTTTGTCTTTAACTAAATTTTTTAAATCATCATTAGCTTCTCTTCTAATATTTCTAATTGAAATTTTACACTTTTCACCCATAGATTTAATTAATTTTTTAATCTCCATTCTTCTCTCTTCATTTAAATCTGGGACAGGTAACCTAATTAATTGACCGTCAATTTGAGGATTTAAACCTAATTCTGATTTTTTTATTGCAGTGTCTACTAGTGGGACATTATTAAGGTCCCAAACTTGGATATTGATTGTTCTAGCATCAGGAGTTGTTATGCTTGAAACTTGGTTTAATGGCATTGCTTGCCCATAAACATCAACTTTAACAAGGTCTAACATTGAGGCATTTGCCCTACCAGTTCTTAGTGAAGTTAATTCTTTTTGAAACACTTCAATGGTTTTATCCATCTTCTGACTGTATGTTTTGTCATTAAACATTTATTCACCTATTTTAATTCTAAAAAAATCATTAATCTTTAGATCAGGAATATTAAGTTCTTTTATAATATCTTGCACTTTCTTTTTAGGCTCCATAACCCAGGCTTGTGTTAACAAAGCATTTTCCTCTTTAAATTTATTCATTTTACCTAAGCTAATTTTTTGTGCAATTTCTTCAGGCTTACCAGAACTTTTTAACTCTTCTGTGACAAGATCTTGTTCCTTTTGAAGTAGATCTTTATCAATCAAATCAGAACTTAACGCCAAAGGGTTTGATGCTGCAATATGCATTGAAAGTTGTTTACCAAAAGCTTTAACACTGTCACTGTCATCTGAAGTCTCAAGTGAAGCTATAACTGATAATTTAGATAAATTATCTTTAACTACAGTATGCAAATAATTAAAATTTTTAGAACCTGATTGGTTAAATGTCTTAGTTTTACCAACTGTTATCTTTTCACCCATTTTTGCGATTAATGCTACTAGGCTATCTTCAACTGTTTCACCATTTCCCATTTTTGATTTATTAAGCTTTTCTAAATCAGAAGAATTTTGATTATTCAATTCACTTAATTCTTTTGCAAAGGATACAAAATCATCATTCTTAGCAACAAAATCTGTCTCACAGTTAATTTCAATAACAGATATTTTGCTTTCATCTCCAGAAGTTGCAATAACACCTTCTTTAGCATCTCTTGACATTTTTTTTGAAGCTTTTGAAATTCCTTTAACTCTTAAGATTTCTACTGCTTTATCTAAATCACCACCAGATTCTTTGACTGCCAAGTTGCAATCTTTAAATCCAGCACCAGTTGCTTCACGTAATTGTTTTACTTTTTCTAAATCACTCATATTAATTCAATTTTTCTTTATCTTTTTTTGAAAATTTAGCATCTAACTTCTCTCTATCGATTTCTTGAATAGTTTTTAAAGAAGCTTCTTTTACTTTTGTCTCACCAACATCAGGTTTTTCTTCAGATTTAGATGGAGCTGCTTTTTTTGCATTCTCGATAGTTTCTTTTACTAAATTACAATAAAGATCAATTGCTCTTCTAGCATCATCGTTTCCAGGAATCGGATAATCAATCCCATCAGGATTAGAATTACTGTCAAGTATAGCACAAATTGGAATACCTAGTTTAGATGCCTCAGCAATAGCTAAAGATTCATAATTAGTATCGATAATAAAAACTAAGTCAGGAACCTTTTTCATTTCTGCAATTCCACCTAGAGCTCTTTCTAATTTATCTTTTTTGACACTCATCTTTAATAGTTCTTTTTTTGTAAAACCCCTATTTTCTGCAACAAGATCAGCCTCATACTTTTTCATCTTTTTAATTGATCCTGAGATTGTTCCCCAGTTAGTTAACATTCCACCTAACCATCTGTAATTTACAAAAAACTGTCCAGTTTCTTTTGCAACTTCAGCAATAGCTTCCGAGGCTTGTTTTTTTGTAGATACAAAAAGAATTTTGCCGTTATTGGCTATCGTATTATAAACTTTTTCTAAAGCTACATTCGTTAACTCCAATGTTTGAGTTAAATCAATAATGTGAATTGAATCTCTTTTTCCAAAAATGTATTTTTTCATCTTTGGATTCCATCTTAAAGTCTTATGACCTAAGTGAACGCCTGCTTCTAATAGTTGTTGGATAGTTAGACTTGGTATTTTCATATTCATTCCCGGTTAAGCCACCACAGTAATTTCCATTTAAGGACCGGAGGTATAAAACCACAAACTGTGTGCGTGTTAATTTAATTTAAGAGTTATTTACAAATTATTTATAGAACAAACAAGTCTTTTTTAATGAATAATGGTGGAAATATCATTGTTTCTGAGGATATTAATAGCTTTCCTATCAATAAGACGCTTATTTTTTAGTTTAAAGCTAATATCATTGTTTTCATCATTAATATTTATTATTACCTCAGTTGTGCCCTCCTCATCTACTAAATCGGATATCTTATCGATGTCTTTAATTGACTTAATGTTAAATACAATTTCATTAACAGGCTTATTAAAAAGATCTTTAAGAGATGTTATTTTTTGAACATTTATTCTTTTAGATTTGTTCTCATCGTTAGAAATGGTTTTGATCAGGGTTATAATTAAAGAACTGCCCTCAACTAAAATCTCTCTATTCAGTTCCAAAATATCAGAAAAAATAAAGAGCTCAAAAACACTAGTCAAATCAGTGAACTTAATAACACCATAAGAATTACCTTTTGCAGTTTTTCTTTCAGTGATCTTTAATAGTGTAGCTGCAATATTTGCATCTTTTATAGTGTCGTCTAGATTAAATTTTGCATAATCAACTATTTTATAATCATCAAAAATTTCTTTAAATTGATTTAAAGGATGGTCGGATATAAAGAAACCAATAGCTTCGAATTCTCTTGATAATCGATCTTCAAAATTCCAATCTTCGATATTAAGAACTATTTCATTATCTTGCTCTTCGTCAGAACCAAAAAGATCAATTTGATTTGCTGCTTTATTTTCATAAATATTTTTTGTCTTTAAAATAAAATTAGGAATTGAATTAAATAATGCCTGTCTATTATTATCTATCTTATCAAAAGCACCGGCTTTAACTAATCCTTCCAACTGTAATTTATTGATATCTTTAGGGCTAACTCTATTTAGAAAATCATTGATTGATTTAAAATTACCATTTTCTTTTCTTTCCTTCACAACATTTGAGATTGCCTCAAGTCCCACACTTTTAATTCCGCCCAAAGCATAATAGAAGTTTTCTTCATCAAATTGAAAATCTTCAAAGCATCTATTTATATCTGGTCTTACAACTTTGATATCAATTCTTTTAAGTTCTTCATGAAATTCTCCAAGTTTATTTTGATTTGATAAGTCCATTGTCATTGAAGCTGCAAAAAACTCTTTAGGATAATATGTTTTTAAAAATGCTGTTTGATAAGAAATGATTGCATAAGCTGCTGCATGACTTTTGTTAAAACCATACTCAGCAAATGGTTCAATTTTTAAAAAAGATACTTGCTGCAATATCCTTACTAATACCATTTTTGAGAGCACCAGCAATAAAACCTTGTTTTTGTCTTTCTAGTTCTGCTCTTTTCTTTTTACCCATTGCTCTTCTTAAAATATCAGCTTCGCCTGCGCTAAAGCCAGATAGCTTTTGGGCTATTTGCATAACTTGTTCTTGATAAATGATTACACCATAGGTAGGCTTAAGAATATCCTCGAGTAAAGGATGCAAGTAATCTGGTGTTTGCCTTCCATGTTTACAGTCATTATAAACTGGTATGTTGCTCATAGGTCCTGGACGATAAAGAGCAACTAAAGCAATAATATCCTCAATATGATTGGGTTTCATTTGTAATAATGCTTCACGCATTCCAGCACTTTCCACTTGGAATAATCCAACTGTGTGACCAGATGATAATAGATCAAAAACTTTCTTATCTTCAAAGTCAATATCCTCAATCTTAAAATCTTTAACTTTTTTATTAATTAGTTTTTGAGTTCTATTAATTACAGTTAAAGTTTTTAAACCTAAAAAATCAAACTTGATTAAACCTGCATTTTCTGCTGAATACATATCAAATTGCGTGGATGGTAATAACAAATCTGCAGCTGCATCTTTATATAAAGGCACAACTTCTATTAATTTTCTATCAGCTATTACGACACCAGCAGCATGAGTTGCAACATTTCTATTCAAACCTTCTAATTTTAAAGAAAGGTCAGTTAGTTTTTTTACACGAGGATCTTCATTAACTAATTTTTGCAATCGTGGTTCACTATTAATGCATTCAATTAAGCTTTGAGGTCTAGAAGGATCAAAAGGTATCATTTTTGAAATACTATCAACAAAACCATATGGTAAACCTAATACTCTACCAACATCTCTAATAACCATTCTTGCTTTTAATTTTCCAAATGTAATTATATGGGCAACACTATCTTTATATTTTGTAGTTAAATATTTAAAAACAAGATCTCTTTTTTCCTCACAAAAATCTATATCAAAGTCAGGCATTGACACACGGTCAGGATTTAAAAATCTTTCAAATATTAAATTAAATTTAATTGGGTCAACATCAGTAATAGATAGACACCAAGCAACAAGTGAGCCTGCACCAGATCCTCTACCCGGTCCTACTGGAATGTCATTACTCTTAGCCCATTTAATGTAGTCTGATACAATCAAGAAATAACTAGGATATTTCATTTCAATTATGATCTTTAACTCATGATCTAGTCTATCTTTATATTTTAAAAATTTATCATCAGCTTCTAAGTTATTATCTTCAATTTTAAAAACTTTAAGAAATTTTTCTTTCAATCCATCTAATGAATCTTTTTTAAGTATTTCATCGGCACTACCTCCTTTTTCAGAACTAATATTTGGAAGTACAGGTTTCGAAAACTGTGGTCTAAAATTACATTTAAATGGCAAATTGAAATTATTTTCTAAAGCTTCCGGAAGATCAGAAAATAATTTTGACATTTCTTCATTTGATTTAAAGTAATGCTGGTTACTATATTTAATTCTATTCTTTTCATTAACATAAGTTTTAGAACCAATGCAAGTTAACGCATCATGAGCTTCGTGCATATCTGGTGTTAAATAATAAACTTCATTAGTAGCAATAATTGGTATTTTAATTTTTAAAGATTGTTCTAAATTAAATTTTTCAAAAGCAATTTCATTTTGATCACCATGCCTTTGGATTTCTAAATAAAAGTTATCATTAAATTTTGATGATAAACTCTTATATAATTTTGATATTTCTTCTAAACGACCTTTTTCAAATAATTTACCGAATAAACCTTGAATAGTTCCCGAAAGTAAGGACACCCCTTTCGTATCAATTAAAAGTTCCTTAATATCTAAATGAGGGTCAGATAAAGGATCATTTTCAAGATAAGACCTTGAGGAGAGTTCTATGATTCTCTTATATCCATTTTCGTTAAGAGCTATCAAGGGCAATAGTCCTGTCGTATCTTCAAATCTAAAAAAAATTTGTGTACCAATAATAGGTTGTGTACCAACTTTAGAAATATTCTCAGCAAACTCTAGTGCACCACACAGATTGGATGTATCAGAAAGACCTAAACAAGGTATTTTATTTTCTTTACAAAAATCCTTTAAATTATCAATCTTAATTGCTCCTTCACAGATTGAATACTGTGTGTGAATTTTTAAATGATTAAAGTTTTGATTTTTTAATTCTGGCATTGATAGTTCTTATATTACCATCAATCATTTCTAATTTGCAATCAGCCATATTTGCAAAAAATCTATTGTGAGTTGCATAGATTATTAATCTATTTTTATTTTTCAAATTATACAAAACATTAAAAACCTCTTTAGCGGTAGTTTGATCTAGACTACCAGTAGGCTCGTCTGCTAATATAATTTCAGGCTCATTAATGAGTGCTCTAGCCATTGCAATTCTTTGCATTTCGCCACCAGATAATTCTGATGGGTAATGATGCTCTCGTGATGAAAGACCCATTTCTTTGATCATTTTCTTTGCTTTTTGAATTGAATTCTTTTTATCATTACTAAGAGCAAGACCTGCAAGATAAACATTTTCTAATGCTGTGAAGTCAGGAAGTAAATTATTTTGTTGATAGATAATCCCAATTTTTTTAGACCTAATTTTGTCATTACTAGTGTTATCATTAAAATTTATTATATTATTTCCAATTACTAATGAGCCAGTTGTGGGCTTATCGATCATTGAAAGTATATTAAGTAGTGTAGATTTTCCTGAACCTGATGGACCCATAAGAGAGTAAATTTTACCTTTGGTAAATGAATAATCAATTTTTTTTAAAACAGTTACTTTTTTATTATTAGAAAAAGATTTAGAAATCTTTTTTATAGATATTAAATTATTCATATTTTAGGCCTCTAACGGGGTCTAATTTTGATGCTTTTATAGCTGGAAAGATTGAAACGATAATAGTTATAAAAATTGAACATAGTGAAATAATAAAAATTGATTTTGGGTTGATTTCAGAAGGCATTGTACTTAAAAAATAAATTTCCTCAGGAAAAAGAACAATATTAAAAGTATTACTTAAAAATTCTCTAAAATTCTCAATATACAAAGAAAACATTACACCTAAAAAAATCCCAAAGAATGTTGCTGTAGTTCCAATGATGATACCTATTAAAAAAAATATTTTTATAATAGATTTATTTAAGACACCGATAGATTTTAGTATCGCTATATCTCTTGTTTTATTTTTAACCAAAATTGTAAGTCCTGAAATAATATTAAAAGCTGCAACTATAATAATTAAAGATAAGATTATAAACATTACATTTCTTTCAACTTTTAAAGCTGAAAATAAGGAGCTATTCATATCAGCCCAAGTATATACAAATTCATTATCAAATATTTTTTGAATCTGATTTTTGATTTCATCAATATTAGATGGATTATTCAAATAAATTTCTAAATTTCTTTTTCCTTTATCTATGTCAAAAAAGCTTTCCAGCGTATTAAGATTTATAAAAGCTATGTTGGCATCAAAATCTGCCAAACCACTATCAAAAATTGAACTTATAATAAAAGTTTCTTGCTTAGGTAAACTTCCAATAATTGTGTCAATACCTACGGGAGACATAATTGACACTCTGTCACCTATGTTAAGTCCTAAATTAAAACTTAATTCTTTACCTATTGATATTGAGTTTTCAAATAACTGATTTGATTCACCAATTAACTTACCTTTTTTAACAACATCAAGTTTTGGGAAATTTTTACTGCTATAACCCCTTAAAACTAATCCCTTGGTATAATCTTTACTAATAACAATAGCCTCACCAGAATTACTAAAAATTAAATCTTTTGAAATTAGTTTTAAGTTGTTGTCATTGAGTTTATCTAAACTAATTGGGTTTTCGTAAGGTTTAACTGTTACATGTGCGTTAAATCCAACAATTTTACTAATTAGCTCAGTTCTAAAACCGTTCATAACTGACATAACAATAATCAGTACCGCTACACCTAAACTTATTCCAATAAATGAAAAGATAGAGATTATATTTAAAAAGCCATCTTTTTTTCTCGTTTTTAGATATCTAAACGTAATTTCTTTTTCTAATGTAGAAATCAATTTTTTTCTTTTAGTTCAGTTAAAATTTTAGTTATTTGATCTAACGTTAAATTCCTAGGGTCTTTTCCAATTTCTTTAAACTCTAATAAGTCACCTTCTGATTTTTTTCCTATAATGATTTGATACGGGACACCAATTAAATTAAATTTCTTGATTTTAGATGAGAGATTTTCATCCATATCATCAATAATTGTATCAATATTATTGTTTTCAAAGTGTTTAAAAAGACTAGTAGCCTTATCCAGTGCAGATTTATCATTTTTATTAATCATTGGAATTATAGCGAGTTCATATGGTGCTACAGAAAATGGCCATTTCATAATTTCATTTTTCTCATCATATTTTGCTTCTATAATGGCACCAACAAGTCTTGATACACCAATTCCATATGATCCCATTTTAACAAAGTCTTTTTTACCACCCGGAAGATCTACGGCAGCATTTAGTGCTTTTGAATATTTATCTCCAAAATAAAAAATGTGACCTACTTCAATACCTTTTGTAATCAGTCTATTTTCCTCAGATACTTTTTCTTCAAACTCAGCTTTATCAAATTTTTCATCAGCTACAGAGTAATATTGCTCATATTTTTTTCTTAAGTCTTCTAAAGATTGTCTATCCATTATTGAACCTTCACTGTCTAAGTCAAAAACTCTTTTATCTGTAAAAATTTTACTTTCACCTGTATCTGCTAAAATAATAAATTCATGAGAAAGGTTTCCACCAATAGGTCCTGTATCAGCAGCCATTGGAATGGCTGAAAGTTCCAATCTTTTAAAAGTTTTTAAATAAGAAAAAAAGAATTTATTATATGAGAAAGCTGCATCTTCGTCGTTTACATCGAATGAATATGCATCCTTCATGTAAAATTCTCTACCTCTCATTATTCCGAATCTTGGTCTAACTTCATCTCTAAATTTCCATTGTATGTGATACAATAATTGAGGTAATGATTTATAAGATTTAATACTTGTTCTAAATATGTCAGTGACTAACTCTTCATTAGTTGGTCCATAAAGCATTTCTCTACCTTGTCTGTCTTTAATTCGAAGCATTTCATCTCCATAATCATCATAACGACCACTTTCTTTCCAAATATCACTAGGTTGAATTGTTGGCATAAGTATTTCTTGGGCACCAATTTTATTTTGTTCTTCTCTTACTATTTGTTCAATTTTTTTTATCACCTTAAAACCTAAAGGTAGCCAAGAATAAATACCTGCAGAAGATTGCTTAATCATTCCTACTCTGAGCATTAATTGGTGTGATTTAATTTTTGCTTCTGATGGGTTATTTTTTAATATTGGTATGAAAGATTTTGAAATGTACATTTTAACTAATTATATATCTTAAATTTAAATATTCATATTTTATCAATAAATAAATTATCACGAAAATAACAGTTGTAATACCAGTACAATAAATAAATTTTTTTAACATTTTAGGATTTTCTGGAGAACCAGCGTCTTCACCTTCAATTTTGACCGATTTTAGTCTATTTACGTCAATCGGAAGAATTGTAAAAAAAACTATCCACCAGATTATAATGTAAATTATAGCAAGACCTGTTGCACTCATCTAGATTCTTACAAGATTGATATTTATAAATGGTTTTTTACCAGTCAATTCTTTAGCACATTTTCTGCATGTAATTTTTAATGCATCAATTAAATTGTATTCTTGTTTTTTACTTTTTATAGAAAAGGTTCTAGTTGTTTTTTCTATTGCTTCTTCTAATTCATATATAAATTCGTCAGTATCATATACAGGTAATCCTCTAAAAGTTAATACAGGTCTTTTGTGAATATTGCCCTTTGCAGTGATTAAAATTGTAACCTCCATATATCCATTAGCAGCTATATTTTTTCTATCTTTAATTGATTGAGCGTCTTCTTCAACACTCATATTTCCATCTAAATAAAGTCTACCGCTTGGAGCTTTATCAAAAACATGTGGTTTACCTGGAGCTAATTTTACAATATCACCGTTTTCTACTTGAACCGGGTGTGGAACTTTCATTTCGTGTGCGAATTTCATATGTTCAATCATATGTCTGTGTTCTCCATGAACAGGCACTGCACATTGAGGTTTAACCCAATCATACATTTCTCTTAGGTCGTCTCTATTTGGGTGGCCAGAAACATGAACAAATTCACTTTCTTCTGAAATAACTTCAATACCATCCCTAACTAATTGATTTTGTAATTTGTATAATTTTTTTTCATTACCTGGAATAATTTTAGATGAAAAAATAACAGCATCATCTTTTTCGATGAACACATCTGGATGTGTATAGCTTGAAATTCTCATCAGTGCTGCCATGGGTTCACCCTGACTACCAGTACAAAGATAAACTATTTTTTCTCTAGCAATTTTTTTTGCTTCACGTGCATCTATAGGTTCAATAACATTTTTTAAGTATCCACATTGTCTTGCTGCTTTAAAAATTCTATGCATGGATCTTCCAACTAGAGATATTTGTCTACCAGTTTTTTCCGCACAATAAAAAGCTGTTTCCATACGCGCAACATTTGACGCAAAAGAAGCCATAACAATTCTTTTTTTAAGACTACCCATAATATTTAATAAACTTTTTCTAACATCTAGCTCTGAACCAGCTTTTCCCATACTAAATACATTTGTTGAATCACAAACCATAGCAAGGACACCTTCTTTACCAATTTCTTTAAGTCTGTCAGAATTAATTTTTTCACCAATCAAAGGTTCTGGGTCAATCTTCCAATCTCCAGTATGCAATATTACACCAGCTGGAGTTTCAATTCTAAGACCATTAGGTTCAAGAATTGAGTGGGTTAATGTGATGTACTCTATTTTAAAAGGATCTAAATCTACTGTTCCATTTAATTGAACTATTTTTAGATAATTGGTTGCATCAATATTTTTTTCTTTAAGTTTTTCTTTTATTAAAACTGCAGTAAATGGGGTTGCAAAAATTTTGCATTTTAATTGAGGCCAAAGATGTGCAATTGCTCCTATATGATCTTCATGTGCATGAGTTAAAATAATTCCTAAAAGGTCTTCTTTTTTATCGACAATAAATCCAGGGTCTGGGTAAATCAAATCAATTCCCGGCAAGGTATCATCAGCAAATGTAACCCCTATATCAACCATGATCCATTTATGTTCACCTGGTTTTCCGTAGGCAAACAGGTTCATATTCATGCCAATTTCTCCTGAGCCCCCTAAAGGGCAAAATAATAGTTCATCTTTCATATTTATTTAATTAAAGTGGTGGCTCTGATTAGGCCGTTAATTGTAATATCTTTATTTAATGTTACTTTCGTTTTTGTTGAATTTTTGAATAAATTAGAAAATCCTCCAGTAATAATTATTTTAAAGGACATCTTGGTCTCTTTCTTAATTAAATTAACAATATTGTCAATTAAACCCTCATAACCCCAAAAAAAACCAGCTCTCACTGCACTAATAGTATTTAAACCAATGATTTTATTTGTTTTTTTTAAATTAATCTTTGGAATTTGCGTTGCTTTATCAGTCAACGTATCAAGTGAAAGCTTAACTCCAGGTGCAATAACACCACCACGATAGGTGTTTTTAATTAAAACATCAAATGTTGTGGCGGTTCCAAAATCTAAAATTATAAAATTATCCTTATTATTAATAACACTAATAGCGTTTGCCAATCTATCTGAACCAATTTGTTTATAGTTAACCTTAATCTTAATCAATTTATTTAACTTAAGTTTCTTAAGTTCGTTGCATTTAATCTTATAAGTTTTGTTAAAAAAACTCTTAATTTCATTGAATGATTTTGGAACAACACTGCAAAACAAACATTTTTCAATTACTTTGTCTTTTAAACTTAAGCTGGCTAAAGATTTTTTTAGTAAAAGGTAATTTATTTTTTTTGTTATTAGGGTAACTCTTTTAATAATAATATTTTTAGAGTTTACCAAACAAATTTTAGTTTCTGTATTTCCTATATCACCAACAATAATCATTTTAAATTTCTATCTATGTTTTTTATATTAAATTTAGCAAACATTGGAATAAAAGTTTCATAAATTTTTTTTAGTTTTAAAGCTGCATTATTAGGAGTAATTTTTACACCCGTTAAATCAAAAAGATTTGTAGTCAAATAACCTTTAATAGAAGGACTCTTAATCAAATTTATACCTATGCCAACTATAATAAATGTTTTGCCTGATTTGGATAATGTTTCCTGTAATATACCTGAAATTTTCATATTTTTTATTAATAAATCATTTGGCTTTTTAACCACAATTTTATCTTTATAAAAATTTGATAATAATTTTTTTACCAAAAGGCAGTTTATTTTTGTCAAATTATTCAATGATAATTGAACCATGTTAACTTGGAAAAAAATACTAACAAATAAATTTCCCTTGAATGAGCTCCATTTTTTCCCATATTGACCCCTTCCTCTTATCTGTTTCTCGGCGATTACAATTCCTGATTTATTATTAGTATTTTTAATTATCTGAAATGCTCTATCGTTTGTACTGTTTATGATTTTAAAATTAAACTTTTTTAACTTCATTAAATTAAATTAATTCTAGATACAATTTCCACCAGTTTGCTGGGAAAAATAAAGTACAAAAGAATTAACAATGTTGAAAAAGTTAATGATATTTTCAACCAAACACTATGATCAGTGTCATATTTTTCTTTTTCTTCATCAAAATAAATAACTTTAATTATTCTTAGATAATAAAAAGCAGCAATCACAGTTGATAATAAACCGACAATTGCTAAAAAATACATTGATTGCTCAATTACAGACTTAAATACATAAAATTTAGCAAAAAAACCCGCCAACGGTGGAATGCCCGCTAATGAAAAAAGTATAACGAGTAAAGACAAGGATAAAACTGGATGGTTTTTTGACAGTCCAGATAAATCATCAATAGTTTCAAAATACTGATCATTTCTTTTCATCATAAATAAACAACTGAATAAACCAAGATTCATTACCATGTAAATAGAGATATAAACTATAGACGATTGAATACCCTCATTTGTCCCAACAGAAAGTCCTGCTAAAGCGTAACCAATATGACCAATAGAGCTATACGCAACTAATCTTTTTAAGTTACCCTGCCCAATCGCTGCAACAGCTCCAAATATCATTGAGGCAATAGATAAAAAAATTATGATAGGTTGCCATTGGTCAATCATGTTAAAAAATGGAACATACAAGAATCTAATAAAGACAGTTAAGGCAGCAACCTTGGGAACTATAGCAAAAAATAATGTTACAGATGTTGGAGATCCTTCATAAACATCTGGTGCCCACATATGAAATGGTACAGCAGATATTTTAAAAGCCAATCCAACTAGGATGAAAACTATTCCAAATGTTAAGCCATAATGAGTAGAATCCATTGAATTTCCAATAATATTAAAATTAGTTGATCCAGAAAACCCATAGATAAGAGAGCAGCCATAAAGTAGTAAACCAGAAGAAAGTGCACTTAATACAAAATATTTAAGACCTGACTCAGATGACTTTAATTGGTCTCTATTAAACGATGCCAAAACATACAAAGCTAATGACTGTAATTCAAGTCCAATATAGAAAACCATTAGGTCGTTAGAACTAATCATAACCATCATTCCTAAAATTGAACAAAGGATTAAAATTGGATACTCTATTAAGAAAATCTTAGATATTTTTAAATATTTTGTTGAAATTGATAAAACAAAAGCACCTCCTAAAAGTGTAAGAATTTTCATTAAAGATGAGAGGTTATCAATTACATAGCTATTTCCAAATAAAGTTACATCAGTCTCAAAAGGATTATTTAATATTAAAATTATAGTAATTAGTAAAAACCCTATTGAAAGATTATGAATTAAGCTTGAGCCATTTTTCCTAAAAACACCCAAGATTAATAAAAACATTATTGATAAAGAAATAAAAATTTCAGGAGAAATAAAATTTAAATTATTCATTATTTTTGTACCTCAGGACCATACATATTTAAGTTAAAATTATACATTTCAATTAAGTCATTTACCGATACTTCAATTGTATTAATAAGAGGTTCTGGGTAAAAACCAAAGAATAAGACTGGTATAGCTAAGCTCCATAAAATAAATTTTTCTGAATTATCTAAATCAGGTATTTTTAAAAGGTCTTTGTTTACTAAATTTCCAAAAACAACTCTTCTATATAACCATAACATGTATGCAGCACCAAAAATGACCCCAAGACTAGCAATAACTGCTACTAAAAAATTATCTTTAAATGCACCCATTAAAATTAAAAACTCTCCTATAAAGCCACTTGTTCCTGGTAGTCCTAATGCAGCTAGAGTAAAAAGCATAAATAGAATTGAATATTTGGGCATTACAGAAACCAGACCACCGTAAGTTTTAATTAATCTTGAATGCATACGATCATAAACCACACCAACACATAAAAATAATGCTGCCGAAACAAGTCCATGACTAATCATTTGGATTATACTGCCTTCAATACCCTGTTGCGTGATCGTAAAAATTCCTAATGTTACAAAACCCATATGAGCCACAGAAGAATATGCTATTAATTTTTTCATATCTTCCTGCATTAGGGCAACTAGAGATGCATAAATAATGGCAATTAAACTCAATGAATAAACCAATGGCGTAAATAATTCAGAGGCCACAGGGAACAAGCCTAAGGAAAATCTAATAAAACCATAACCTGCCATTTTTAAAAGAATAGCAGCCAGTAGTACAGATCCGGCAGTTGGAGCTTCAACATGCGCGTCAGGTAACCAAGTGTGAACTGGCCACATAGGTGTTTTGACTGCAAAAGAACTGAAAAAAGCAAGCCACAATAAGTTTTGATATTTTGTGTCTATACCTAATTCATATAGTTGCACTATATCGGTTGTACCAGCGATCCAGTAAATTGAAATTATTGCAACTAACATTAAAACAGAACCAAGTAACGTATATAAGAAAAATTTAAAGGCAGAATAAACTCTTCTTTCACCTCCCCAAATTCCAATAATTAAAAACATAGGAATTAATCCCGCTTCAAAAAATAAATAAAATACAACTAGATCAAGTGAACAAAAAACTCCAATCATTAAACTCTCCATTACCAATATGGCAATAAGAAAATCTCTTAACCTTACTTTAATTGTGTTGTTAACAGATATTATACACAACGGAGTAATGAGTGTTGTTAGAATTATGAATAAAACTGAAATTCCATCTATACCTACTTTATAATTAACAAAACCTTTTAACCATTCTCTATTTTCAACAAATTGAAATGTTGATGTGGACGGGTCGAATAAATACCATAGATAAATTGAGATTAAAAAATTAACAAAAGAAGTGAACAAAGCAACATATTTTCCTGTATTTGAATTTTTATCTTTTGAAAATAATAAAAATAAAGCTCCAATAGTTGGTAAAAGAATTAAAGATGATAAAATTGGAAAATTCATTAGTGTAAAATTAGAAATGTTAATAATGCAGAAAGACCAATCAATATCATAAAGGCATATTGATAAATAAACCCACTTTGAAATTTACTAGCTCTTAATGATAAGTTTTTGATTAGTAAAGAAAGACCGTCCGGTCCAAACCTATCAATAATTTTTATATCAATTGTTTTCCAAAAGAATAATCCTATTTTTTTTGAAGATTGAATAAATATGATGTCATATAATTCATCAAAGTACCATTTATTGACTAAAAAATTATATAAAGGTCTATTAGATTGAACAATTTGATTGGGTAACTCTTTATTTTTTACAAATAAATAATAAGCAATTGGAATAGATAAAAGGACAAGTATGGGGGTAATTAAAATAATCCATAAAGGTGGGTGATCTGTACTTAATGGAATTAGAAATTTAATAGATTCTCCCCAAAAATGATTTTCTCCCCCATGACCAATAAATAAATCTTTAAATAAAAACCCTGCAAAAATTGCACCAACTGCTAATATAATCAAGGGTATAAGCATAACCAAAGGAGACTCGTGCATTTCTTCAATTTTTAATTTTTTATTGTTATACGTTCCATGAAATGTTTTAAAAATTAATCTCCACGAATATATTGAGGTAAGTAAGGCTGTTAAAATACCAACTCCAGCAGCATAATAACCTGCTGTATTACCTCTAAGGTAAGCAAATTCTATAATTGCATCTTTTGAATAAAAACCAGAAAGAAAAGGGAAACCTGTAAGAGCTAATGTCCCAATAATCATTAAGATCCAAGTATAGGGTAGTTTTTTATACACAGCTCCCATTTGATTAATATCTTGTTCATCCTTAAATGAATGAATTACCGATCCTGATCCTAAGAAAAGCAATGCCTTAAAAAATGCGTGAGTAAACAAATGAAACATTGCTACATTATAAGCACCAACACCAGCAGCAAAAAACATATAACCTAATTGACTACATGTTGAATAAGCAATTATTTTTTTAATATCTGTTTGAACTAAAGCTACTGTTGCAGCAAAAAAAGCAGTTGTCATTCCAACTACTGTAATAATATTTAAAGTTAAAGGAGAATATTCAAAAATTGGAGAGCATCTAACGATCAAAAAAACTCCTGCTGTAACCATTGTAGCAGCATGTATTAATGCGGATACAGGTGTAGGACCTTCCATAGCGTCAGGTAGCCATGTGTGTAAAAGAATTTGTGCTGATTTACCCATAGCTCCAATAAATAAAAGGATGCAAATTAGATCAATGGCCTTGATATGTATTCCTAAAAATAATAATTCTTTATCAACAATTTGTGGAATTTGCTGAAATACTTCAGAGTAATTGACGGTACCAAATAGGTAAAAAATTAAAAATATTCCTAAGGCAAATCCAAAATCACCTACTCTATTTACTACAAAAGCTTTTATAGCTGCTACATTTGCTGAATCTTTTTTATACCAAAAGCCAATTAAAAAATAAGAACAAAGACCTACGCCCTCCCATCCAAAAAATAATTGAAGAAAATTATCGGATGTAACCAACGTTAGCATTGCAAATGTAAAGAGAGAAAGATAGGCCATAAATCTTGGTTTATGGGGGTCGTGGGACATATAACCAATTGAATAAATATGAACTAGTGAAGAAACTAAAGTTACAACAACGAGCATTACCGAAGATAACGCATCCACTTTAATAGACCAATTCACATCAAGTGTTCCTGAATTAATCCAGGTAGCAATAACTACATTATTTTCATAACCGTTAACAATAACTTGATAAAATAAAATTAAAGATAACAGTGCTGAAATCGAAACAAATATACTGGTTGTTATCTCTGAATTTCTATCACCTATAAATTTACCAAAAAAACCAGATATAATAGATGCTAATAATGGAAGAAATAATAATGCAAATTCCATATTATCCCTTTAAACTATTTATTTCTTCAACTCTAATTGTTGATGAGTTTCGATAATAAACAACTATTATAGCTAGACCTATAGCAGCTTCCGCAGCAGCTACAGTTAATATAAAGAGTGTAAAAATTTGCCCAGTTAAGTCATTCAAAAATATAGAGAAAGCTACCAAGTTAATATTCACTGATAACAGAATAAGCTCAATACTCATTAATATTACTATGATATTTTTTCTGTTTAAAAATATACCCACTATACCAATGGTAAATATTATAGCTCCTAAAGTAAGGTAGTGACCCAGGCCCACATCAATCATCAGATTTAACTCCTTTATTACTTGGAACATCTATCAATTCAACACCATCAGATCTTTCTCTAGATATTTGACTGAAATAACTTTGTCTTTTGACACCAGATCTCTGCCTAAAAGTAAGAACAATAGCCCCTATCATTGCAACCAATAAGATCATTCCACTTAATTGAAAGATATGAATGTAGTCGGTATATAAAACATAACCAATAGCATGAGTATTGCTAATACTACTATCTATATTTAATGACATAGATGAAACAAGATCTGGCTTATATTTCCATCCACCAATAACAATAATTAATTCAAAAAATATAATAGTACTGATAATTAATCCAACTGGAATATGTTTCGAGCTCTCCCTAGCACTAAACCATTGGTTTTTCTGTTGAGCTACATTTAACATCATGACAACAAATAAGAATAAAACAGCTACAGCACCAACATAGATAATTAACATTATCATTCCAAGGAATTCCGCACCTATCATTATAAACAAGCAAGAAATACTAATAAAATCTAAAATTAAAAAGAAAACAGAGTGAACAGTATTTTTAGAAACCGTAACCATTATTGCAGAAACAATTGCTATTAATGAAAAAATATAAAAAAAAATTGCGTGTGCTAGCATAATTATCTATGAGAGTTATCAGCTTTAATATTTGCAGCTAGAATATTTTCCCATCTATCTCCATTGTCCAAAAGTTTTTCCTTATTATAATAAAGTTCTTCTCTTGTTTCTGTTGAAAATTCAAAGTTAGGGCCTTGGACAATTGCATCAACCGGACAAGATTCTTCACAAAGTCCACAGTAAATACATTTCATCATATCAATATCATATCGAGTAGTTTTTCGACTTCCATCTGCTCTTTCGGAAGACTCAATTGTAATTGCCTGAGCAGGGCATACTGCTTCACATAATTTACAAGCAATACATCTTTCTTCACCATCAGGATATCTTCTTAAAGCGTGTTCACCTCTAAAACGCGGACTGATTGCACCCTTTTCAAATGGATAATTAATTGTTTTTTTTGGTTTAAAAAATTCTCGTAAGGCGATGGTAAGACCACCTAAAAAATCTAACATAAAAATTGTTTTAAATATTCTTGAAATTTTCATAATTAATTTGTTGGCAAAAGGTTAAAGTAAAACAAAAAACTCGCTGTAAGAACTACCCACGTTAACGATAAAGGTAAAAAAATTTTCCAACCTAGTCTCATTAATTGATCATATCTATATCTTGGAACAATTGCCTTTACTAAAGCAAAGAGTATAAAAAGAAATAGTATCTTTAAGATTAACCATATAGCCCCAGGAATTATATTAAAAGGAAATAAATCTATAGGTGAAAGCCATCCACCTAAAAATAGAACTGACCCCATTGCGCACATAAGAAGAATGTTTGCATACTCTCCTAACCAAAACATCGCGTACATCATTCCAGAATATTCAGTTTGATATCCTGCAACAAGTTCAGCTTCGGCTTCAGGTAAGTCAAATGGTGGTCGATTTGTTTCAGCTAGAGCAGAGATAAAAAAAATTACAAACATTGGAAATAATGGAATTACAAACCATAAGTTTTCCTGTGCCATCACTATATCATTTAAGTTTAACGAACCCACACAAAGCAAAACATTAATTATAATAACACCAATTGAAACCTCATAAGATACCATTTGAGCTGCTGATCTAATTGCACCTAAAAAAGGATATTTTGAATTTGAGGCCCACCCACCCATAATAATTCCATAAACACCCAATGATGAAACTGCAAATAAATAGAGAATACCAACATTAATGTCAGCTAATACTTGAGTTGCACTAAATGGAATAACTGCCCATGAGATTAACGCCAAAGTCATGGTGACAATTGGAGCCAATATAAAGATTACTTTATTAGAACTTGAAGGAATAATAACTTCTTTAAACATATATTTTAATGCATCAGCCAAAGATTGAAGTAAACCAAAAGGTCCTACAACATTTGGTCCCTGTCTTTTTTGAACAAATGCCCAAATACGACGATCAAGCCAAACAATCATCGCAACAGAAACAAGAACTGGTACTAATAAAAATAAGATTTTATATGTCTCTGAAAAAATTATACTTAAATATTCCATTTTATTAACCTTCAGTACCTGTTAATTTTAAATTAACTTTGGCTGTTTTGCATTCAAGCATTGTCTTTGATGCTCTTGCTATCGCATTTGAGTAATAATAATCTTCATTCTCAACTTTTAAAATCTCTTGCTTAAATTCTATATTTTCAACTGTAGAAGATTTAATAGATTTATCTTTTTCAATGAATAAATTAATTTGGTTAAGTAAACTACTATCCAGCTCATCTTTATCATTAAATAATTTTCTATGATTCATTGTTTCTGCTAATTCATTAATTATCAACCAGTCTTCTTTAGCTTCTTCGGGTGGAAAGGAGGCTTTATAGGCCTTTTGTATTTTGCCTTCTAAGTTTGTAAAGTAACCATTTTGCTCTGTATATGCAGCCCCTGGAAGTATAATATCTGCAATCTCAGCTCCTTTATCTCCATGACTTCCTTGATAAATTACAAATTCATTCTTTTTTTCAAATTTAAGATTATCTACTCCCAATAAGTAAACAATTTCAAACATGTGATTTTCTAAATCTTTTAGTACTTCGTTTGAGCCATCTACTGTTTTATATAATCCTAAATCAAAGCTACCAACTGTAGATGCATTTTCTGAAATTGTATTTAAAGAATTCCATTCATCTGACATTTTATTATTTTTTTTTAAAAAAGATTTAACAGATTCAAAAATATATTTCGCAGATTTAGTTTTAAGAGATGACTGACCAAAGATAATTAAAGGTTTTTTAGCTTTTTTAATTAGACTTGATACTTCATGACTATCCTCTGTAATTCTTTTTATATTTTCAATATCACCGTTTAAAGACTCATATGGGTAAGTTAGATCACCAACATTATTTAAAGAAATTATTTTTGTTTTATTTTGTAAGTATGCTTTTCTAATACGCGCATTTAAAATTGTTGCTTCATACCTGGGGTTACTTCCTATGAGTAATATAAAATCTGCTTCTTCTATTCCATTAATTGTTGAATTGAATAAATAATTTTCTCTTTTTTTAGAGTTTAAATATGTGTGATCACTTCTTGATTCTACATTATGTGAACCAAGCGTTTTATTAAAAAATTCTTTAAATATATAGAGTGTTTCCATATTAACTAGATCACCAGACATTCCGCATATTTTATCTTTGTCAGTATTTTTAAACTTGGACTTAATTATATTAAAAACTTCATTCCATGATGCTTTTTCAAATTTACCATTATATTTTATATAAGGTGTGTCTAAGCGTTGGTTTAACAAGCCATCGCAAGCATATCTTGTTTTATCTGAAATCCACTCTTCATTAATATCTTCGTTAATTCTTGGTAAAATTCTTTTTACTTCCCAGCCATAGGTATCAACTCTTATATTTGAACCAATAGCATCCATTACATCGATAGACTCTGTTTTTTTTAACTCCCAAGGTCTAGCCTCAAATACATAGGGTTTAGATGTTAAGGCACCAACAGGACATAAATCTACAACATTAGCTGATAATTCTGATTGCATAGATTGCTCAAGATATGTTGTAATTTCCATATCCTCACCTCTGCCTATGGCTCCAATCTCTGTTACACCAGCAACCTCTGTAGCAAATCTAACACATCTAGTACAGTGTATGCATCTAGTCATTTGTGTTTTGATTAAAGGTCCCATATTTTTTTCAGAGACTGCTCTTTTATTTTCTTTGTATCTAGACTTATCAACACCATACAACATGGATTGATCTTGCAAATCACACTCTCCCCCTTGATCACAAACAGGACAATCCAACGGGTGGTTAGCTAACAAAAATTCCATAACTCCTTTTCTTGCTTTTTCAACAAACTCAGTATTTGTTTTAATATTCATTCCTTCTGCCGCTGGCATGGCACATGAGGCTACAGGTTTGGGAGATTTTTCTAATTCTACTAAACACATTCTGCAATTTCCTGCTATTGATAATTTTTCATGATAACAAAATCTTGGGATTTCAACTCCAGCTTTTTCACAAGCTTGAAGTACGGTTAGCCCCTCTTCAACCTCTATATCAATTTCATTTACTTTTAATTTAAGCATTTTTTTTATCCAATAAGTGTTGATCTACTAAATAGGGAATATTTTTTTCTTTTTTTATAGTTGGGTTAAGATCGTTTCTATCTTCAATCTCTTTTTTAAAATGTCTTAATAATCCTTGTACAGGCCATGAAGAACCCTCACCAAAAGCACAAATAGTGTGTCCCGCAATTTGATTTGTTACGTCTCCCAACATATCAACTTCATCTCTTGATGCTTCACCTTTAGCCATTCTTTCAAGCATTCTCCACATCCACCCCGTACCTTCTCTACAAGGTGTACATTGACCACAACTTTCATGTTTATAAAATCTAGCAATTCTTGCCATGCATTTAATTATGTCTTGATCTTTATTAATAACAACTATACCCGCAGTTCCTAATCCACTTTTTTCTGCCATTAATGAATCAAAATCCATTGTTAAAGTTTCACAAGTTTTTTGTGGTATTAAAGGCATTGATGAACCACCAGGTATTACAGCTTGTAAATTTTCCCATCCTCCAATTACACCTCCAGCATGAACTTCAATTAGCTCTTTAAGAGATATACTCATTTCCTCTTCAACATTGCATGGGTTATTAACGTTTCCAGAAATACAAAAAATTTTAGTACCCGTATTTTTTGCTTTTCCCAAGGATGCAAACCACTTTCCACCTCTTCTTAATATTGTTGGAATAACTGCTATAGTTTCAACATTGTTAATTATGGTTGGGCAACCGTATAGTCCAATTAAAGCGGGGAAAGGTGGTTTTAATCTAGGTTGACCTTTTTTACCTTCAATACTCTCAAGTAAAGCAGTTTCTTCTCCACATATATATGCTCCTGCTCCATAGTGAATATAAATATCTAAATCCCAACCTGTGCCAGATGCATTTTTTCCTATTAAATTTTTTTCATAAGCCTCATCAATTGCTGCTTGAAGTTTTTCTCCATCTATAAAGTATTCTCCTCTTATGTAGATATAGCAAACGTGTGCTTGAACAGCGTATGCGGCAATCAAACATCCTTCTATTAATTTATGAGGTTCAAATCTTAAAATATCTCTATCCTTACAGGTACCTGGTTCTGACTCATCTCCATTTATAACTAGATAATGAGGTCTTGAACCTAGTTCTTTTGGTGCAAAAGACCATTTTAAACCAGTTGGAAATCCAGCACCTCCTCTTCCTCTAAGTTCTGAGGCTTTAACTTCAGTTACTATCCAATCTCTACCTTTATCAATTAAATCTTTAGTATTTGTCCAGTCACCTCTTTTTCTTGAAGACTCAACATCTGAACCCTTATCATTATATAAATTCTGAAATATTCTATCTTCGTCTTTAAGCATTTTTTAAATCCATAAGTGTTTTTCTATTATTTTCAGGTTCGTTGTTTAAACGACCTCTATAAGATCCTGGCTTAGGTGTTTCACCAGTTAGGATCTTATCTAAAATTTTTAATGTCTTTTCTTTATCTAAATCTTCATAATAATCATCATTGATTTGTAACATGGGTGCATTAACACAAGCTCCTAAACACTCAACTTCCATCCAAGAACAGCTTTGATCTTTTGATAATTCATTTTCATTTTCAGAAATTTTTTCTTTACACGCTTCAACAAGTTTGTAAGCACCTCTAATCATGCATGGTGTAGTTGTACAAATTTGTATAAAATGTTTACCAACTGGAGCTAGATTATACATTGTATAAAATGTTGCCACTTCGTAAACTTTTATATAAGGCATATCTAAAAATTTACCAATACACTTCATAGCAGCTAATGGAATCCAATTACTATTTTGTTTCTGCGCTATATAAAGTAAAGCCATTACAGCACTTTGTTGTTTATCCTTGGGATATTTTGCAATAATTGATTTGGCAGCTTCTAATGAGGCTGGATTAAAATCAAAATTATCAGGCTGTTCTTTTGAGGGTCTTCTTAAGCTCATTATCTATCTACCTCTCCAAAAACTATATCTAGTGAGCCTAATACAGCAGGCACATCTGCAAGCATATGACCTTTAATAAGGTAATCCATTGCAGCTAAATGAGAAAATCCTGGGGCTCTTATTTTACACTTGTATGGTTTGCTAGAACCATCAGATATTAAGTAAACACCAAACTCACCTTTGGGAGCCTCAACAGCTGTATAAATTTCATCTTTATCAACACGATAACCTTCTGTAAATAGTTTAAAGTGATGAATTAAAGCTTCCATAGATTGTTTAATGTTCTTTTTTGGTGGTGGACTAATCTTTCCATCGGACGATTTAACTGGTCCTTTTGTCATTTTAGCAAGACATTGTTTGATTATTGAAACGCTCTCTCTCATTTCATCTATTCTACATAAATATCTATCATAACAATCTCCATTTTTTCCAACAGGTATTTTAAATTCTAACTGTTCGTAACACTCATATGGTTGTGATTTTCTTAAATCCCAAGGAACACCTGATCCTCTAATCATGACGCCACTAAAAGAATAGTCTAATGCATCTTCCTTAGATACAATTCCTATATCAACATTTCGTTGTTTAAATATCCTATTGTCAGTCAATAATGTTTCAAGATCATCGATTATTTTAGGAAACGACACACAGAATTTACCTATATCTTCTTCTAGCCCCATTGGTAAATCTTGATGAACTCCACCTGCTCTAAAATAATTAGCATGCAATCTTGAGCCTGAGGCTCTTTCATAAAAAGTCATTAAAGTTTCACGCTCTTCAAAACCCCACAATGAAGGTGTTAACGCACCAACATCTAGCGCTTGAGTTGTTACATTTAATATATGGCTTAAAATTCTTCCAATTTCACAAAACATGACCCTTATGAACTGCGCTCTAATTGGCACATCAATTTTTAAAATTTTTTCTATAGCTAAAGCAAAAGCATGCTCTTGGTTCATAGGAGCAACATAATCAAGTCTGTCAAAATAAGGTACAGCTTGCATGTATGTTTTGTTTTCTATTAATTTTTCAGTACCACGATGTAATAATCCAATATGGGGATCTGCTTTTTCAACAACTTCACCATCTAATTCTAAAATTAATCTTAAAACACCATGAGCAGCTGGGTGTTGAGGTCCAAAATTAAGATTTAGAGTTTTAGTTTTTTTTGTCATTATCAAGATCTGTCTGTTTTTTTATGTACTTCGTTCCCTCCCAGGGACTTTCATAATCAAAATTTCTATAATTTTGTTCTAATTTAACTGGTTCTTTGATTACTTTTTTTTGATCCTCACTATACCTAACCTCTGTATGACCAGTTAAAGGGAAATCTTTTCTCAAAGGATGCCCTTCAAAATCATAATCAGTAAGTATTCTTCTTAAGTCAGGATGATCTTTAAATTTAACTCCATACATATCAAAAACTTCACGCTCCATCCAGTTTGCTGCAGGATAAATAGGAGTTAAAGATGGTATAACTTCATTTTCACTTATTAAATAACTTAATATAATTCGCTGATTAAATTCATGACTTAAAAATAAATACACAACTTTAAAACGTTGAGTATTTTCTGGATAATCAACAACAGTAATATCAATTAACTGTCTAAATTTTGTATTTTCATTATTCTTTATATGCAAAGTAACATCTATTAAATCTTTATTATCAATAGTGATATATAGTTGCTCGTGTCTAATCTCAGTTTTTTTAATCTTAGTAGTAAGTTCTGAGTTAATTTTTTTTTCAAGATCTATTAAATTTTGCATATAAATTATCTTTCAAAAGATCCTTTGTTTCTAATTTTTTTTTGTAACTGCATAATGCCATAAAGTAATGCTTCGGCAGATGGTGGACAACCAGGTACATATATATCTACTGGAACTATTTTATCACATCCACGAACTACTGAATATGAATAATGATAATAACCACCACCATTTGCACAGCTTCCCATAGAAATCACATATCTTGGTTCTGGCATTTGATCGTAAACTTTTCTTAAAGCTGGAGCCATTTTATTGGTTAAAGTTCCAGCTACTATCATCACATCTGATTGCCTTGGTGAGCCTCTAGGTGCAGCACCAAATCTTTCTAAATCGTATCTTGGCATCGCCGTTTGCATCATTTCAACAGCGCAACAAGCTAAACCAAATGTCATCCAATGTAATGAACCAGCTCTTGACCAGTTTATTAAATTATCAAGAGAAGTTGTTATAAAACCATTTTTACTAAAATCTTCAGAAAGTATCTTAAACTCTTCTGGAATTTCTTTATTTTTATTTTCTAAGTTCATAGTTTAAAATTTTATTCCCAATCTAGAGCGCCTTTTCTCCATTCATAAATGAAACCAATTGTAAGTATAAATAAAAAAATCATCATTGAGGAAAAGCCTAGCAGACCTATATTTCCTAAAGAGATTGCCCAAGGAAAAAGGAAGGCTATCTCAAGATCAAAAATTATAAAAAGGATTGCTACTAAATAAAATCTAACATCAAATTCTATCCTAGAATCTTCAAAAGGTTCAAATCCACATTCATATGCTGATAATTTTTCTGGATCAGGATGTTTTGGTGAAAGAATTAAATTAATTACTACAAAAGCACAACTCAGGCCAAGAGCTATTATTAAAAATAACATAATAGGTAGATAATCTTTTAAAAATTCTGAAAGCATGAAGTCTATATAGCAGTTTTTATATCATGTTGAAGTGCTCTTACGTCACAATTTATGTGATATTCACATTAAAAAGACTAAAAAAGTGGCGGGAGTGAAGGGACTCGAACCCTCGACCTATCGCGTGACAGGCGATCGCTCTAACCAACTGAGCTACACCCCCACTTTTACTAGTTTTGGTGGGTAGTAAAGGACTCGAACCTTTGACCCCCTCGGTGTAAACGAGATGCTCTACCAGCTGAGCTAACCACCCTAAACCAAAATTATCGTTTAGTTATAACAATTATTTATGAAAGTCAAAACAGATATTAAACAAGAAAAGGATGTAAAATGGTAATTATTGAATACTAGCTTGTGATTTATCTTCAGATTTAGAAATTTTCTCAATCTCAACCCACTCAACTCTTTTCAGCTCTTTAGTTAAAGCTATTTTTAAGACTTCATCAGCATGCTCAACTGGAGTAATTTTTATATCATCAATAATTTTCTTAGGCATATCAACAAGATCTTTTTCATTTTCTTTAGGAATTATAACTTGTTTTATTCCAGCTCTATGTGCTGCTAATAATTTTTCTTTTAATCCACCAATTGGCAATACTTGACCCGTTAATGTCACTTCACCTGTCATAGCAACATCTCTTCTGACTGGGTTATTTGTGATTGCAGAAACTATTGATGTAACCATTCCAATACCTGCTGATGGTCCGTCTTTAGGTGTTGCTCCTTCAGGAACGTGAATATGAAAATCTTTTTTTTCAAATAAAGGCGGAATAATTCCATAATCTAAACTTTTTGATCTAATGAAAGATTTTGCAGCCTTGATAGATTCTTGCATCACGTCTCCAAGTTTTCCAGTAATTTGCATTCTACCCTTTCCAGGCATAATAACAGTTTCAATTTTAAGAATTTCCCCACCATATTCAGTCCATGCTAAACCTGTGACAACACCAATCTTATCTTCGTTTTCAAGTTCACCAAATTTAAATTTTTGTATTCCTAGATATTCATGTAAATTTTTTAAATCAATCTTCACTTCTTTTTCTTCACCAGTTACAACTTTTTTTACAACTTTTCTCGCAACTTTAGAAATTTCTCTTTCTAAATTTCTAACACCAGACTCTTTTGTGTAACTTTGAATAATTTCTTTAATAATATCCTCAGAAAGTGTCATTTCTTTTTCTTTGACACCGTTGTCTTTGATTTGTTTTGGTAAAAGATATTTATTAGCAATATTAATTTTTTCATCCTCAGTGTAACCAGCTAATCTAATTACTTCCATTCTATCTAATAATGGCGGTAGTATATTTAATGTATTTGCAGTTGTTACAAACATAACATCGGATAGGTCGTAATCTACTTCTAGGTAATGATCATTAAATGTTGAATTTTGCTCTGGGTCTAGCGCTTCTAATAATGCTGAAGACGGATCACCTCTATAGTCATTTCCAATTTTATCAATTTCATCAAGAAGAATTAAAGGGTTTTTAGTTCCTGCTTTCTTCATCATTTGAATAATTTTTCCCGGTAAAGATCCTATATAAGTCCTTCTGTGACCTCTAATCTCAGCTTCGTCTCGCATGCCACCCACAGAAACTCTAACAAACTCCCTGTTAGTAGCTCTTGCAATTGATTTACCTAAAGATGTTTTACCAACTCCTGGAGGGCCAACCAAGCATAAGATTGGGCCTTTAATTTTTTCCATTCTTTTTTGGACTGCTAAAAATTCAATAATTCTTTCTTTAACTTTTTCCAAACCAAAATGATCTCCATCAAGTACCGCTAGTGCTTTCTTAAGATCAATAGCAACTTCACTTTTCTTAAACCAAGGAAGATCAGTCATCCAATCTAAATAATTCCTGATAACAGTAGCCTCGGCAGACATTGGGCTCATATTTTTTAATTTTTTAAGCTCAGCCATACATTTCTTTTCAACATCCTTGGGCATTTTTGCTTTAATAATTAATTTATTTAAACTTGATGTCTCATCTTTTCCATCTTCAATTTCACCTAATTCTTTTTGAATAGCTTTAAGTTGCTCGTTTAAATAATATTCTCTTTGAGTTTTCTCCATTTGAGTTTTAACTCTTCCTCTAATTTTTTTTTCAACTCCGATAATACTAGTTTCATTCTCCATTATCTTAATTATAGAATTAAGTCTTTTCTTAACATCTATAGTTTCAAAAATTTGTTGTTTCTCTGAAATAGTAGCCGTTAGGTGAGACGCAATATTATCTGCAATGTGTGATGCGTTAGTTAATTTTTTAATATTATTAATTGTTTCACTTGATATTTTTTTATTAACTGAAGTTAATTTTTCTAGTCTTCTTACAGCAGTCATTGCTAATGGTATTAAGTCTTCATCTTTATTTACCACATCATGATGATGGGCATATTCACAAACAATAAATTTCTCATTATCTTTAAAATCTAAAATTTTAACTCTTTTGCTTCCTTCAATTAAAACTTTTACTGTGCCATCTGGTAACTTTAATAATTGTAAAATATTACCTTCACAACCATACATAAAAACATCAGTTTTTTTAGGGTCGTCTATTTCTGAATTTTTTTGGGTAACTAGGACAATTTTTTTGTCCTTTTTCATAACTTCATTTAAGGCAGCAATAGATTTATCTCTGCCCACAAATAAGGGAATAACCATATTTGGAAATACAACAATATCTCTTAACGGTAATAAAGGTCGTTCAATTTTAACATCCATTATCTAAATATGGATATTAAATATAATATTGCAATAGCTATTTATTACTTATTAACGTGAAATTAAGCAGCTGAAGTTTTATCAGTCTTAGTTTTGGTGCTATTTTTTGAATGAACTATGATTGGTTGAGATAGGCCTTTGGCCGCACTAGCGTCTACAATAACTTCCTCAACATTGTCTTGACTTGGTAGATCGTACATTGTTTTTAATAAAATATTTTCCAAGATTGATCTAAGACCTCTAGCCCCAGTTTTCTTATTAATTGCTTTATGTGCAATCTCTTTAAGTGCATTTTCTTTAAAGCTTAACCTGGCACCATCTAGTTTAAATAATTCTTGATATTGCTTAATTAGAGAGTTTTTTGGTTCTTGTAATATCTTAATTAAAGATTTTTCATCAAGATCTTCTAGTGTTGCTATCATTGGAAGTCTGCCAATAAATTCTGGTATTAAACCATATTTTAACAAATCTTCAGGCTCTAAAGTTTTCATCCACTCACCTGTTTTTTTATCATCTGTTTTTTTAACATTAGCACCAAACCCAATTGATGAACCTTTGTCTCTTTGAGATATTATTTTATCTAGGCCAGCAAATGCTCCCCCACAAATAAATAAAATGTTTGTAGTATCTACTTGTAAAAATTCTTGTTGTGGATGTTTTCTACCTCCTTGAGGTGGAACGCTTGCTACTGTGCCTTCCATTATTTTTAATAGTGCTTGCTGCACACCCTCTCCAGAGACATCTCTAGTAATAGATGGGTTCTCTGATTTTCTACTAATCTTATCAACTTCATCAATATACACAATTCCACGTTGCGCTTTTTCAACATTGTAATCAGCAGCTTGCAATAATTTTAAAATTATATTTTCAACATCTTCACCGACATAACCTGCTTCAGTTAAAGTGGTTGCATCTGCCATTGTAAAAGGAACGTCAAGAATTCTTGCTAGTGTTTGAGCTAATAAAGTTTTTCCACACCCTGTTGGGCCAACTAAAAGAATATTTGATTTAGAAAGTTCAACTGTCTTACTTGTTTTGCTCTCATAATTAAGTCTCTTATAATGATTATGAACAGCAACTGATAAAACTTTTTTTGCATGAGGTTGTCCAATAACATAATCATCTAATACAGCACAAATTTCTTTTGGTGGTGGTAATCCATCTTGATGTTTAACAAATGTGTCCTTACTTTCTTCTTTGATGATATCCATGCATAGCTCAACACATTCATCACATATAAATACAGTTGGACCTGCAATAAGTTTTCTAACTTCATGTTGGCTCTTGCCACAAAAAGAACAGTAAAGAATATTTTTATTATTTGTTGTCATATAATTTATAAACGAATCAATTAAGTTACTTTAATATAGATGACTCATACTAATCAAGTATCAGTTTAGTGGGGTGTCAAGATGTAGTGTATTAAGATCTGTTTTCAACTACTTGATCAATCAAACCAAACTCTTTTGCGGTATCTGGAGTCATAAAGTTATCACGTTCTAGTGCTTTCTTCACATCATCAACAGATTTTTCAGTATGTTTTGAATAGATCTCGTTAAGTCTTTTCTTCAAAGCTAAAACTTCGTTAGCATGAATTTCAATATCTGTAGCCTGTCCCTGAAAACCAGCAGAAGGTTGGTGAACCATAATTCTAGAATTTGGTAAAGAAAATCTCTTACCTTTTTTACCTGCAGCTAATAAAAATGAACCCATTGATGCAGCTTGACCAATACATAATGTTGAAACATCTGGTCTAATGTATTGCATGGTATCATAAATCCCAAGACCTGCAGTCACTAACCCACCGGGACTATTAATATATAAATTAATTTCTTTTTTTGGATCTTCAGACTCTAAAAATAATAGTTGAGCAGTAACTAAAGATGCAACATTATCATTTATAGGCCCTACTAAAAAAATAATTCTCTCTTTAAGAAGTCTTGAATAAATATCATAAGCTCTCTCACCTTTATTTGATTGCTCAACAACCATTGGTACTAAGGTATTCATCTGATCTAATAAGTTTGTTGTCATAAGTTGATTCTTTTACTTATACAACTTGTGATTACTTTTTACTAACTTTTTTTGCTGAAGGTTTTTTAGATGCTGAAGGTTCTATTTTTTTTTCAATTTTAGCTGGCTTTGAAGCTTTTTTTTCCTCAGGATGATCGTGGTCATGGTCATGATCATGGTCATGATCATGGTCATGTTCGTGATTATGATCTTGTTTTTGATATTCTTTTAAAATTTTTTCTGCTTCTTCTTTGCTAATTTCTTTTTTAGATGCTTTCGCTTTAGTTTTTATTAGATCAATAATTTTTTCCTCATACACGGTTCCTCTTAAACTGGCTAATGCTGATGGATTTTTTTGGTAAAATTCCATTACCATCTTTTCTTGACCAGGCATCATTCTAAGTTGTTTTTGAACTTCGGCTTGAACTTCCTGTTCGGTTACTTTAATTTGATTTTGTTCACCAAATTCATTTAAGATTAATCCAACCTTAATTCTTTTTTTAGCAATTTCTTCAAAGTTTTTTCTACTTTTTTTAGAATCTTCTTCCTTCATACCTTGTGATAAAATCTTAACCTCTTCTTCAATTAAATTTTCTGGAATTTCATCCACTTTAAAGTTTTCAATTTCCTTCAAGATTTGAGTTTTAGCTAATTTATCTAAGGAATTTTTATACTCATCATTGATTTGTTTGCTAACTAACACCTTTAAATCAGCAAGATCTTTTGCACCTAAATTTTTTGCAAAGTCATCATCAATTTTTACCTCTTCTGATTTTTTAACTTCAGTAATCTTACAAATAAAATTAGCTTTTTTATTTGCATATTCTTTTTGTGGATAATTTTCAGGAAGTGTAACATCAACAGACTTTTCATCATTTTTTTTGACACCAGTCAGCTGTTTGTCAAAACCCTTAATAAATAAATCTTTACCTAAAATTAATTGAGTGTTTTTTCCTTCACCTCCAGTAAAGTCTTTTCCATCAATTGTTGCTTTGTAATCAAAAATAACCAAATTTTCTTCTACTGCTTTAACGTCAGCTGCCACTTCTTTAAAGTTATTTTGACTTTTGGCTATTTCTTTAATTCTTTCATCAGTTTCATTAGCATCAATTTTAACTGAATATTCATCATATTTAATATTTTCAACAGACTTAAGCTCAACTTTTGGAAGTTCTGTTACTGACATTACATATTCTAGATCTTTATCCTCACCATAAGTTTTAAGATCAAGTTTAGGTTGTCCGGCTGGTTTAATTTTATTATCTTCTAAAGCTTTAACTGAAGTGTCTTTAAGAACTTTATCAAGCACTTCACTAAAAATTGCTTGACCAAATTGTCTTTTTAAAATTTCTTTAGGAACTTTTCCTGGTCTAAAACCTTTTAAGTTAACAGTCTTTTTAATTTCTTCGTATTTTTCATCCATATAAGAATTCATAGTTTTTTTATCTATGAAGACTTTAATATCTTTATTTAAACCTTTTTTATTTTCTACTGTAACTTTCATAATTTTTTAAACTTGTTGGTAGGCGAAAAAGGACTCGAACCTTCACATCTTTCAATACTGGTTCCTAAGACCAGCGCGTCTACCAATTCCGCCATTCGCCCACAATTCTTGTGGCTTTATATAGGATAGATTCTATTTGTCCAATGAGAATAATTATGAAATATAATAATATTCAATTATATTAACTAATAATTTAAAAAAAATGATT
This sequence comes from uncultured Candidatus Pelagibacter sp., assembly GCA_905618915.1. GTDB lineage: Bacteria > Pseudomonadota > Alphaproteobacteria > Pelagibacterales > Pelagibacteraceae > Pelagibacter. The sequence goes on from CAJQTI010000043.1 coordinate 32,866, forward strand.
GTTTCTCCATGTATAAGCATATGTAAAACAGACCCTCAAACTGGATACTGTTATGGTTGTGGTAGAAATAATGAGGAAAAAAAGATCTGGAAATTAGAAGAAACATCAAATGAATGGAAAAAATCCAATCTAACTGATATCCAGGCAAGACTGGGTGGCTGGCAATTAGAAAGCTTTAAAGACTCTTATAATCATAAAATTGAAGATGGAATTTCACTTTATAAAAAAAATTTAATTAAATGAATAAAACAACAATAGCAACCATAATT
>CAJQTI010000044.1 GCA_905618915.1 uncultured Candidatus Pelagibacter sp.
TACATTAATAGGACTAACTCCTCAACTATTTTTGATCGTTTCAATTGGAAGTGGACTTGAAAAAATCATAGAACAAAATTTAGAAGCTCCCAGAATCATTGATTTGATATATTCACCAGATATCTACATCCCGATGATTGCTTTTGCAGCTTTATTAATAGTTGCAATTATTGCTAGAAAAATATTTTATAAAAAATAATCTGGTGCCCCCACCAAGAATCGAACTTGAAATTTATCCTTACCATGGACATGTTATGCCATTTAACTATAGGGGCTAATTTGTTATTTTATTGAAGTATTTCTATAATAAATCATTTTTTCAAAAAATTGCCTTAATTTTTTTCATATAATGATTTATACCTACCGGAGGAAATTTTATGGGCATTCATTACGATTATAAATCTACTAAAGGCAATAAGCTTATGGAGAAGCAGGCTAAGAGAGAAAAAAAGCTTGCAGAAAAAAAAGCAAAACGTGAAGCTAAAGAGGGACCAAAAGTTCAAGAAGAACCAGAGAAAACTTTAGACGCATCAAAGCCTATCACTTTAGATTTTTTAACTAATCCAGATAAATAATGAACGATAAAGAAAAAAATGAGAAGTTAAGTCTGGCTCTTAAAAAAAATTTAAAAAAAAGAAAAATTTTTCAAAAAAAGAATAAGAAGAAAGGCAAATAATGTCAGTACTTTCCGATAAATCTATAAGGAAGTTAGCAGTTGAGGAATCAATGATTTCTCCTTTTATAGATAAGCAAGTCAGAGACGGTAAAATTTCTTACGGACTTAGTTCATTTGGCTATGATGCAAGAGTAGGAGATGAATTTAAGATATTTCATAATGTTAATTCTTCTATCGTTGACCCTAAGGAGTTTAGTTCAGATAATTTTGTAACTAAAAAAAGCTCTGAATATATTATTATTCCTCCTAATTCTTTTGCCCTTGGAACCACTATCGAGGTCTTTAAAATACCAAGAGATATTATGTGTATTGTTGTTGGTAAGAGTACATATGCAAGAACAGGGATTATAGTGAACGTAACTCCAATCGAATCTGAATTTTTTGGAACAGTTACTCTTGAATTTTCTAATACCACACCATTACCTGCAAAAATTTATGCAAACGAGGGTGTTGCTCAATTTTTATTTCTAAAAGGAGATCAGTCTCCCGAAACTTCATACGCTGACCGTAAAGGAAAATATATGGGTCAAACTGGAGTAACTTTACCAAAAGTATAATCATGAAAAAATTGGAAGTCTTTGGAGCAGCAAAGCTCAAGGGACAGATTAGAATTTCAGGTTCTAAAAATGCATCTCTTCCTATTCTAGCTGCAACATTACTATCAAATAAAAAAATATCTTTAGCAAACCTTCCAAGAGTAAAAGACATCGAAACAATGATACTTTTATTAAAGTCATTAGGTTCAGTTATTGATGATTATAAAAAAGAATTAATTATTAAAAATACCAAGCAAACAAAAACTTTTGCAGCTTATAGTTTGGTTAAAACTATGAGAGCAGGAATATTAGTTTTAGGACCACTACTTGCTAAATTTGGTAAAGCAAAAGTTTCATTACCTGGCGGCTGCGCCATAGGGACAAGACCTGTCGATATTCATTTACAAGCTTTATCAAAACTCGGAGTTAAATATAAAATCATCCAAGGTTATGTTCATGCTAATGCGCCTAAAGGATTAATAGGAGCAAATATAAAATTTCCTAAAGTTTCAGTTGGTGCCACAGAAAATTTAATTATAGCCGCATGTTTAGCTAAAGGAAAAACAACTCTATCAAATTGCGCTATTGAACCTGAAATTAAAGATTTAGTTAATTTTTTAATTAATATGGGCTGTAATATTAAGTGGACCGCAAAGAGAACAGTTAAAATTGAAGGGGTGAACAATCTAAAAGAATTAGATTATTCAGTAATGCCGGATAGAATAGAGGCGGGAACTTATTTAATAGCAGCAGCATTAACAGAAGGAAATTTGAAGATTACTGGAATTGATCCTAAGATAATAATTACAGAAATTAACATCTTAAAAAAAGTAGGATCAAAAATTACTTTAAGAAAAAATGAAATACTTATTCAAGGAAGCAAAAAGATTAAAAGTATAAATATTAAAACATCTCCTTATCCAGGGTTTCCAACAGATTTACAGGCACAAATGATGGTATTATTGTGTAAGGCTAATAAAAAATCTCATATTAAAGAAGAAATATTTGAAAATAGATTTATGCACGTTGCAGAGCTAAATAGAATGGGAGCTAAGATTTCTATTAATGGAAATAAAGCAACCATAGAAGGAAATATCAAGTTTGAAGCAGCAGAATTAATGGCTACAGATTTAAGAGCTTCGGTATCTTTGATTCTTGCAGCACTTGCTGCTAAAGGAAAATCAGTAATTAATAGAATATATCACCTTGATAGAGGTTATGAGGATATAGAGAAGAAATTAAAAAAAGTAGGGGCTAAAATTAAGAGAATTAACTAATGAATAAAAAATATTTATCAAAAATTATAGCTACAGATAATGAGGGGTTACAAGTGATCTCAGCATGTTGCTCTGGAGCTGAAGTTAAAGTTGATGAAATTAAATATCTTCAATCAAACAAGGTTTTTTTATTATCCTTAAATAGATCTAAAGTAGAAACGGATGAGAAAGATAAAAAAGTTACTAGTATTTGCAAATTCGAATTTGTAGATAAAGTTAAATCTAAAAATATTAAACAAAATGACCCTGAAGAAAAATTAGAGTTAATTGGGATGGATTATTTAAAAAACAATGACAATTATGAGATAAACTTAATGTTTACAAATAATGCATATATTACATTATCGACAGAAATAGTTGAAGTAACCTTAGATGACCAAAACAAAGCTGATTAATGATTAAGATATTAGATAGTAAAAACAAAAACTTTGATAAGACTTTAGATACATTACTGTCAAAACGAAAAAATAAAGTTCAACTTAATTCAGTTTCAGTTATTAAAATTATTAAAGATGTTAAGAAAAATGGTGATAAAGCCATCTTGAAGTATGAAAAGAGATTTAATAAAAATAATGTTATTACCCCAAGTATAAAACAAATAAATAGAATTATTCAGTCTTTAGATCCAAAAGTTAAAAAAGCAATCGATCTTGCTTATGATAGAATTTATAAATTCCACTCGTTACAAAAATTCAAAAATATTTCTTATACGGATAAACTAAAAAATAAATTAGAGTATAAATACGTGCCTATTGAATCGGTTGCAATTTATGTGCCTGGTTCAACAGCCTCATACCCTTCTAGCGTTTTAATGAATGCGGTACCTGCAATTGTTGCTGGAGTGAAAAGACTAGTTATGGTTAATCCAGGTCAAAAAGGTAAACAAAATCCTGCTGTATTATATGCTGCAAAGAAATGTAAAATTAAAGAGATTTATTCAATTGGAGGACCATCTGCTATTGCAGCTGTTGCATACGGTACTAAGAAAATTAAAAAAGTTGATAAAATTGTTGGCCCTGGAAATTTGTACGTGGCTGCAGCAAAAAAAGAAGTTTTTGGAGATGTTGGAATTGAAGGAATGATTGCAGGCCCCTCTGAAGTAACAATTGTTTGTGATAAGTTTTCAAATCCTGAATGGATAGCAAGTGATCTAATAGGTCAAGCAGAACACGATAATCTTGCTCAATGTATTTTAATTTCAAAAGACAAATCAATTATTAAAAAAGTTAATGATGAAATTATTAATCAATTAAAAGAACTGCCTAGAGCTGCAATTGCAAAAAATAGTTTACGCAGTAATGGAATTTTAATTCATATGCAATCTGACCAAAAAATTATTAATACAGTAAATAAAATTGCTCCCGAGCACTTAGAGCTTAATACTAAGAACTATAAAAAAGTAGTGGGAAAGATTAAAAATGCAGGATCTATTTGTCTAGGAAAATATGCTGTAATGGCAATGACGGATTATAATGTTGGCTCTAACCACGTATTACCAACTAATTCTTCAGCAAGATATTCAAGTGGAGTTAGTGTTAACGAATTTTATAAAAGAATTTCATATATAAACCTATCAAAAAAAGGCATTGAAACCCTTGGTCCATCAGTTATAACACTTGCAAACTACGAAGGTTTAGTGGGACACGCTAAGTCGGTAGAAAAAAGAATTAGGAGAAAATAAATTTGTCAAAACAAGAAATGCTGTCGTTCTCAGGAATTGTTGAGGATTTATTACCGAATGCAATGTTCAGAGTTAAATTAGAAAACGGCCATATTGTTACAGCTCATGCTGCAGGCAAATTACGTAAGAATAGAATTCGAGTACTTCAAGGTGATAAGGTTCAAGTAGAAATGACACCTTACGATTTGACCAAAGGTCGTATCACTTTTAGAGGTTAATATGGGGCCCTGTAGCTCAGTTGGTAGAGCATCGGATTGAAAATCCGTGTGTCACTGGTTCGAGTCCAGTTGGGGCCACCACCACCTCTCTTAAAAATTTAAAAATAAGCTCAACACCTTTAATATTTATGTGTTGAAAATTATTCTTAATTGTCTAAAAGACTGCTCATGATTATAAACATTACATATAGAGAGACTTCAAGAAGTGCTCATAGACTTTGTTTCCATAGCCTTTAGGCTATTTATTTATAATATAATTTTAAATCCACACAAAAATAATATAAAAACAAGGAATGCCTGCGTAGTATAACGGTTAGTACGATAGTTTGTGGAACTATAGGATTTGGTTCGATTCCAAGCGCGGGTACCAAAAAAAGATGAATAAAGAAAATAAATTAATTCCTGGGTTACCCTCAGGGTTTGAAGATAGATGGAATAAGAAATTAATTCTCAAGAAAAAGTTAATTGATATTATTGAGAATAATTTTGTAAAGTTTGGTTTTGAACCACTTGAAACTCCATCTTTTGAAATTAGTGAAAATATAGGATCATTTCTGGCAGATGATGATAGCAATCCTATGTCAGATGTATTCTCATTTAAGGATGGTGAAAAAAGTATTACTCTTCGATATGATTTATCAAGTCCATTAGCTAGATTTGTTGCGCAAAATAATCAAGAATTACCATTACCTTATAAAAGGTATGCAATTCAAAATGTATTTAGAAATGAAAAAGCAGGTAATGCAAGGTATCGTGAGTTCACTCAAGCAGATTGTGATATTGTAGGTAACGTTAACCCAGCACAGGCAAATGCAGAACTATGTAATTTAATTGCAAGCACACTCCTTTCTTGTGGATTAAAAAAAGATCAGTTTGTAATTAACATTAGTAATAGAAAAATTGTACAAGGTTTAATTGAAGATCTTAAAATATCTGATGACAAAAAATTAAAAGTTATGAGAGCTATTGATAAGCTAGATAAACCTGGTTTTGGATTAAGAGGAGTTGAAGATTTATTAAAAAAAGAAAGAGTAGACGTTAGTGGGGCGGTTACTAAAGGTGCTGACTTAACTGATGATGAAGCTTCACAAATTATTAATTTTTTAAAAGTAAAAGATTTAAAAGAATTAAAAGACAATTTAAAAAATCCATTATCTCAAGAAGGAATTAAAGAGTTAGAGAATTTATTAGAAGTTGCAAGTTATGGTGATTATCTAGATCAGATAAAGACTAATTTTACTATTGTTAGAGGCCTTGCTTATTATGATGGGTTTTGTGTTGAAACAAACTTGAACTTTAAAGCAACAAACAACAAAGGTAAAGAGGTTGATATTGGAAGTATCTGTTCAGGTGGACAATATAACAAATTAATCTCAAGATTTAAGGGAGTTGATATACCAGGAACTGGAATGAGTATCGGAGTTGATCGATTATTATTTGCAATGTTACAATTAGATCAAATAAAAGTAGATGAGAAAAAACCAGCAATTATCTGCGTAATGGATGAAAAATATTTAAAAGATTATTATGAGATTTTAAAAGTTTTACGAGATAACAATATTAATTCTGAAATATTTTTAGATAGTAAAAAAAATCTTGGAAAACAATTAACCTATGCTAATAAAAAACAGTGTCCTATTGCAGTGATTTGTGGTGAGAATGAATTTAAAGATAATACGATTACTTTAAAAAATCTTTTAGGTGTTAAGGGTGAAAATAATCAAGTTACATTTCCAAAAGAAAACTTAATTAATGAAATCAAAAAATTTATCTGAAAAAATTCTTAGATCGGTAAAATCTAAAGGCTTTAAGTACATTGATTTACCTTCGGTAATTGAGGCTAATCATATTGTACAAAGGTCAGGAGAAAGTTTTAGGAAGTATATCTTCTCATTTATTGATCAAAATGGCAGTGAACTATGTCTTAGACCCGATCTAACTATTGCATCTTGTCTTAGGTACTTAGAGAATAAACTAAAGGATAAAGAGAAGATATTTTATAGTGGCCAGGCATATAGAAAGTCAGATAACAAGAAAGATTCTATTATTAGAAATCAAGTTGGTTTTGAAATAATTGGCTCTAAAGATGAAAAAAATGATGACAAAGAAATTATTAATACTGCTTTAAAATCTTTATCAAATTTAAACTATTCAAAAGGAACTTTGAAGATTGGGAATGTTGAAATTTTCAATTTAATGATTTCAAAGTTGGATATTCCAAAACGATGGAAACTTAGACTTTCGAGACACTTTTGGAGAGAAGATTATTTTAATGACTTATTAAAAAGATTAGAGACTAATTCTGATGTTGATCCAACAATCGTTGAAGTGGATAAAAAAAGATATTTAAAAATGTTAAAAGATAATCAGCAAACAGTAGTTGCAGGCCGATCTATTGAGGAAATTTTAAAGAGATTTAATAATAAAATTAAAGATCCAAGAAGAGCAAGTAGAGGTAAAAATGTTTCAAAAATTATTAAAGAGTTTTTAAAAATTAATTGCCCAATAAATCAAGCAGCTGAGAAATTAAATGTCTTCTTTAAAAAAAATAAGATTAACTTAGCTGTTGATCAAAAATATTTTCCAATTTCATTAAATAAAATTCAAAAATTAAATGTAGAGTTTTCAGCCTCTTTTGGGCGCCAATTAGAATATTATACCGGCATGGTGTTTAAAATTGATATCAAGTCTAAATCCAAAAATATTAATATAATTAATGGTGGACGATACGACAAATTAATTTCAGATCTTGGATCAAAAAAACAAGTTCCAGCAGTAGGAGCTGCTTTAAATTTAAATTCTTAATGATGAAAAATATAATTCATATTGGAATTCCAAGTAAAGGTAGACTTAGAAAGGATATTTTAAAAACCTTTAAAAAGAATAAATTAAATTTAATATCTGAAAGAGGAGAAAGAGATCTATTAGGATCCATTAAAAACTTATCTAATGTTAAGATATTATATTTACATGCAAAAGAGATAGTCGAGAGACTTGGAGATGGATCTCTAGATCTTGGTTTTTCTGGCTATGATTTATTAAAAGAAAGTGAAATTAATATTCAAAATAAAATTAATGTTGTCAAAAAGTATGGATTTGGCAAGGCAACTTTAGTTGTGGCTATTCCTGACCCTTGGATTGATGTTCAAACAGTTGCTGATTTAGAAGAAATTGCTTTTGAATTTAAAGATAAAAAGAAAAAAAGATTAAGAGTAGCAACAAAATATCCAAATTTAACAAGAGAGTTTTTATTCTCTAAGGGTGTTACTCAATTTAAGTTGGTTAGTAGCTTAGGTGCAACTGAAGCTTACCCTTTTACTGGGTCATCTGAAATTATAACTGACATTACTTCATCCGGTGAAACTCTAAGAGCGAATAACCTTAGAATTCTAAAAGATGGTGAAATTTTAAAGTCAGAGGTCTGTATGATGGCCTCAAAATCTTCTCTAAAGAATGGTTTGGTTAAAAAATTAGTTAAGTTACTTTCTAAGTAAAGTATCCTTAACGTAGATTAAAATAATCTTAATAATATCAAGGTTTCTAAGTACTGCATAAGCTGCAACAATAGCTCCAATAATAAGTAGTATTTTTAGTATTAAGATTAATTCCATAGAGACAGTTTTAAATAATTACATATATAAATCAAATTTTTACTATAAAATATCTCCTAGAATCATGGACATAATTTTATTAACAGTATTAGTCTTATTGCTAGGAGTTGCTTTAGCAATTCTTTATCTAAACTTAAGATCTAAGCCAAAAGATGAAAGTGAAAATAAAGAAGCTGAAGAGATGGCTAATTTAAAGACAGAAATTACGTCATTAAAAGATACCTTAAACACTACTATTAATACTTCACTAGGTTCTATGTCGACTTCATTTAATAACCTATCAACTGGGGTGACCAAAGACATGACTGAGGCTTTAACAAAAGTTGATGAAAAAGTAGGAAACTTCAATAGTCAGGTCGAATTATTAAATAAAAGCCAAGAAGGTATAACTAAAATTTTAGCAGGTGTTAAAAAATATGGAACTCTTGCAGAGTTTTCATTAGATGCTCTAATCAAAGACTTATTACCAGCTTCACAATTTCAGACCAACGTTAAGATGAAAGAAGACACAGGTGAAAATGTAGAATTTGCAATCAAACTTCAGGGTGATGTAATGGTGCCTGTAGACTCACATTTTCCAGTGGAAAAATTTAAAGCAATTACTGATGGCTATGATGCTGATGATAAAAAAGCTGTTGCAGATGCAAGAGCAAAATTAGCTGCTGCATTTAAGGCTAAAGCTAAAAGTGTTAACGAAAAATACATAGTGCCACCAAAGACTACAGATTTTGCAATTGTTTATGCTCCAACTGAAAGTTTATACAAAGAATTAACCGAATACCAAGATCCAACTACCAAAGAATTATTAACTCAAGAATTAATGAAAAAATATAAGATTGTAATCTGTGGCCCTAATACTCTTTCAGCTTACTTACAATCTTTGCATATGGGATTTCAATCATTAAAAGTTCAAAAGGGTGCTACAGAAATTTATGATCATCTAAAAACAATTAGCTCAAGATTTGGAAAACACTTTGATAATATAGTTTCTCTTAGAAAAAAATTAGAAGAAGCAATGACTGTTGTTGATAAATTTGGAACAGATGCAAGATCAATCAGTAGAAGCCTAGAAAATATTAAAGATCCCGAACAAGTTGATAAGGCTGCTCAAACAGAAAATGTAGAAAAATTTGTTGACCATTCAAAACAAGCAAAAAATTAATTTCTTTTTCTCCTCAATACCGCTTATAACAAACTATATGCAGTGGAATAATAAATTTACTTATCCAAAGTCTATGAGATCGATGGTTAGTGGTTCAAGAATGTACGCTGTTAACCAACAAAAGCTTCCATCAGTTACATCGATTTTACAAGCAACACAAAGTGAGGAAAAAAAAGCATCACTTGCAAACTGGAAAGCAAGAGTGGGAACAGCTGAAGCAAATAGAATTAAAAATGATGCCTCAAGTAGAGGAACATCAATGCACAGCTTTCTAGAAAAATATTTATTAGGTCAATTAAATCTAGAGTTATTAGAAATAGAAAATAAATCTAAAAAAATGGCTGATGAAATTATTGAACAAGGAATTAAAGGAAAATTATCAGAAATTTGGGGAACAGAAGCAACATTATATTACCCTGGAAAGTATGCTGGCACATGTGATGCAGTAGGCGTTTATGAAGGGCAAGAAACCATTATAGATTTTAAACAATCAAACAAACCTAAAAAAGAAGAATGGATTGAGGATTATTACCTTCAATTAGGGGCTTATTCATTAGCTCATAACGTTGTTCATAATTCAAAAATAACCCAAGGAATCGTTTTACTTTGTACCGTGGATAATTTATTCCAAGACTTTAGAATTCAAGGCGCAAAATTAGAAGAATATCAAAACAAGTTTTTAGAAAAAGTTGAACAATTTTATCACCAAAGGAATGTGAACTAATATGAATTTAGCAATATGGGATATAGAATCTAGCAGTGCAAACACTTCATGGGGAAGTATTATTGAAGTAGGTGGTGTTTTAGTTGATGCAAACTTTAAAGAATTAGACAGATTTAATTTTAGATGTAGGTTGCCAGAAGGAGAAGTGCCTCAAGCAATGGCCTTAATAGTTAATAAAACTAGTGTTGATTTATTAACCAAAGGGAACTTAAGCCACTATCAAATGTTATCTCAGCTGGAAGCAGTATTTAAAAAGTGGAGCCCAGCAATATTCATGGGTTGGTCAAATATTGGTTTTGATGACGAAATGATAAGAAACGAATTTTTTAGAGGAATTAGATACCCTTATATTACAAATGCTACTCCAAATAAAAGACATGATGGATTAAATATAGCAAGAGGTGCACATGCTGTTGATGAAAGTGTTGTAAAAACAGAAATAAACGCAAAAGGTAATGCAGTAATGAAACTAGAATCGTTAGCTAGAATGAATGGCTTCGAGTCTTCTGGTGCTCACTCAGCTTTATTTGATGCGGAACTAACTGTTAAGGTTTTAGGTTTAATTAAAAAAAATCAACCTCAAACCTGGGATACATTTTTAAGAACAGCCAACAAGAGCGATACAGAAACAATCTTTAAAACAGAGAAGATGTTTACTTTAGCTGAATATCATTTTGGTAAAAATTATAGATTTGTAGTTGCACCGCTTCATCCTAAACACTGTATTCATCCAATCTATCAATGGGGTCAAGCATTTGATCTTAAAATTGATCCAATTCCATTATTTGATATGTCAATTTCAGAACTTAAAAGTGCTATTAAAAAATTAAAGTTTTTAAGAACTATACGATCAAACAAAGCTCCTATAATTTTAGATGCAAGTTATGGCTTACAAACTGAACCATATTGTAACCTTGATCCTGATTTGATTAAAGAACGTGCGAAATTAGTGAACAGTAATGAAAAATTCTCTCAAAATGTTTTAACAGCATTAAGAGAAACTGCCGAAGATAAAGCACAATTTGATTCACAGGTTGATCTTCTTGCTGAAGAGACAATTTATAAAAAATTTACACCTCAAAAAGATACTGCTTTGTTTCCAAAATGGCATGCAGCATCTTGGAAGGATAAATTAATTCTATTAGATAAATTTGAAGATGAGAGAATGGTAAGCTTTGGAAAAAAGATAATATATCAAGAATCACCGGATACACTGCCTGCTGATATGTTTAAGACTATTAAACGTGGAATAGCTGAAAGAATATTGAGCGACGAGAAGGAAAAATGGTGGACATGCAAAGAATTTTATTTTGAGTGTGATAATTTAAGAGAAAGATACACCAACGATAAAGATGAGAAAAAGCTTAAGTTTTTAGACGAAATTAACGAGTTTGTTGAAGGTATTCAGAAAAAATACGAGCAGGCATAATTGAACTTTGTTAATTAATTAAAAAAACCTCTTTTTACATATTGAATAAATAGAATAAAAATTTATATAAGAAGCATGCTTATAGAATTTAATGACGAAGAATTTGAAACAAAAATTAAGAATGAAGATATCTCTGTAGTTCAATTTTCTGCAGAATGGTGTGCTCCATGTAAGAGTCTTAAACCCATCATGGATAAGTTTTCAGATAGCTATAAGGATAAAGCTAGCTTTTATTATGCTGACATTGAAAATGGTGGAATTAACACTGGTTCAGCTGCTGGTGTAAGAGGTGTACCAACTGTTATTGTTTACAAAAAAGGTGTTGAAGTAGATAGAAAAGTTGGTGGAGTTGCCGAGAGCCAAATGAAAGAATTTCTAGATAAGAATATCTAGTTTAAGTTTAAAACTTCTCCTGCAAGATACAAAGACCCTGTAATTAAAATAATATCATTTTCTTGAAGATCAATTGATCTAATCGCTTCTTCAACAGAATTTTTATAATTAATATTTTCAAAATCTTTAATTTTCTCCTTAAGTTCACTCCCCCTAATAGCATTGGGTTGATTGGGAATATCAATTGTTGTTAATGACTTAATATTCTTAAAGTAGCTCATATATTCATTGTGGTCTTTGTTAGCCATCATTCCTAAAATAATATGTTTGTTACAATTTAAACTTTGAAGATATTCATTTAATACTTTTGCACCAAGTGGGTTATGAGACCCATCTACAAATAATAAATTATTACTAGTTAAACCTTTTAGTTTTCCAGATTTTAACTCTTGAAGCCGTGCGATACTTTCTATTTTAGTAATACCACTCTTAATATTTTCATCCGTTATTTTGTAATCTGTTAATTGTCTAGCAGTTGCAATTGCAGTAGAGATATTTTCTAATTGAAATTTTCCAGGTAGATTAGGTTTTGGAAGTTTAAGAGCACCAAATTCATCTTCAAAATAAAAAAAATCGTTTTCTTTTAATGTAAAATTATAATTTTTATTAAACGTTATTTTTTTTGATGAATTATCTTTAATTGTGTCTTCAATACTTTTGCTAATTTCATTTGTGCTTTGTTTGGCAACAATGATTTTAGAGTTTAATAAAGTGGATGTTTTCTCAAATATTATTTTTTCAACTGTTTGCTCTTCTTTTGGAAGCCAATCTAAGTGATCAAGACCAATGGCTGTTACAATACTAGCCAAGTTTTTTTTTAAAATGTTGGTTGCATCAAATCTATGAAATAGACCTGACTCAATTAAGTTAATGTTTTCAGGGTATTTCTTTGCATAATGAAGATAAGCAACAGTTAAAATTTCAAAGAAAGTAATTTGTGTTTGATTATTAGCTTCTTCTATTTCAGAAAAAAGATTGGCCAATTCATCATCTGTTAGTGGCTTATTGTTAAAGACAAATCTCTCGTTAATCTTTTGAATATGAGGACTGGTATAAATATTACATTTATAATTTGCTTCTTTTAAAATTGCATAAAGTGCCTGGATAGTTGAGAACTTTCCGTTCGTACCAACGACTGAAATACAATTGATTTGATCTTGAGGATTACCTAATTTTTCTAAAAGATTTCTAGTTCGATCTAGACTTAGATCAATCTCTTTAGGATGCAGCTTTTGTAAGCGTTCTACTATCTTCTGAAGTTTCATTTTCTGATGAATTTATAGCAGAATTTTTATTTAACAATATTGATAATAATGAGCCAATTTTTTCTCTTAGGTCTTTTCTCTCGACAATTAAATCTATAAATCCTGATTTCTGAACGTACTCACTTCTTTGAAAGCCCTCTGGCAACTCTTCTCTTACAGTTCCTTGGATTACTCTAGCTCCTGCAAAGGCTATAAGAGCCCCTGGTTCTGCTAAGTGTAGATCACCTAACATTGCGTATGAGGCTGTAATACCACCAGCGGTCGGATCAGTTAGTACAACAATATAGGGTAAATTATTTTTCTTTAGTTCGTTAATTGCCAGTGTTGTTCTTGTCATTTGGCTTAATGATATAAGACTTTCCATCATTCTCATTCCACCACCAGAAGTAAACACTATAAAAGGTTGTTCATTTTCTACCGCATGTTGAATTCCGTATAAAAAAGCTTCACCTTCTGCAGCACCAATTGAGCCACCCACAAAATCAAAATCTGATGCAATCGCTGTAATTTTTAAATTTAAGATATTAGTGTTAACAACCATCATTCCACAATCCATACCAGTTTTTTTTCTAGCAGCTTTTAATCTGTCTTTATAAGGCTTTGCATCATTCCAATTTAAAGGATCATCTTGAGGAATGGGAGTTTTTAAAACTTCATAATTGTTTTTTCCAAATATAATATCAAATCTCTGACGTGGGCTTATTCTGTGGTGTTTGTTACAAGATGAGCAAACCCATAAGTTTTCTTCTAAATCTTTTTTTAAGATAGGCCCCTTACAACATGAGGTCCAATCACTATTAGCTATTTCAGTTTTGGTTGCACGTTCTTTAATGATGGTTTTTATCTTCTCACCAAATCTTAAAGTTTTTTTAATCCAATTCATGCTATTTTTTTTCTCAACTTTAGCACAATATTAGTTACATTTGTGACAGGATTTTGGCGTTTCTTAATAGAATTTGATATTTCTTTACATAAAGCACTACCAACCACTAATCCATCAGCTTTTCTTAAAGATGCTATGGTTTTTTCAGTGATCCCAAAACCTATTACAATATTCTTATTCTTATTAAGGTTTTTAATCTTACTGTAACGCTCTAAAATTTTTTTAGGTGAAACCTTTAGCTTACCCCCAGTTGTTGAGAGCATACTTATATAATAAACCATATCATGAGAGTCTTTAATAATTTTTTTCATTCTACTTGGAGAGGTAGTGGGAGATACTAATTGAATAAAACTAATACCTTTTTTCTTACATTTTTTTGCAAATTCTTTATTTTCTGGATAAGGAAGATCAACAACAATTAAACCATCTACTCCTACTTTTTTACAAATATTTATAAAGTTATTATCTCCATATTGATAAATCATATTATAATAACCCATCAATATTACAGGCTTTGATTGTTTTGATTTTTTAAAATTTTTAACTATTGAAAAAACATCTTTAATTTTAATACCATTTTTTAAAGCTCTATAAGCACTTGATTGAATCTGGCCACCATCTGCAATTGGAGTATTATGAGGAAAGCCTATTTCACAAATATCTGCATATTTTGCAATTGATTTTAATATCTCAAGAGATTTTTTTTTACTATTATCTCCAGCTACTGTGTAAGTTAGTAATGCAGGTCTCTTTTCAGTTTTTACTTTTTTAAACGCTAAATTAATTAAAGACATCTTAGTTAATTTTTCCCAATCTTTCTTTTAAAATATCTCTATCTTTTTTAGCATCACCACAAGAGTTTACTATAATGATAGTTTCTTTGCTTAATTTTGGAGCAATTTTTATAGCTTCTGCAAAAGCATGACATGGCTCAAGACTTGGGTTTATTTTTTCAAGTTTTGTAACTAGTTTGTATGCACTTAAAGCACCTTCATCAGTTGCAGATGTATATCTTGCTCTCTTAGTATCTTTTAGGAAACAGTGAATAGGTGACACGCCAGGATAATCCAATCCAGCAGAAATAGAAGCGGTATCATTAATTTGTCCTTCACTATTTTGACAAACATAAGCTGCAGCCCCATGCAATATTCCAAGTTTAGCACCAGTAGTTAGAGGTGCTGCATGTAGCCTTGAATTTTTTGGACCCCCAGCTTCAACACCGATTAATTCAATCTGTTTTTTATCATAATCAATAAATTCACTCCAAAAACCATAAGCTGAAGAACCTCCACCTACACAATTGATGAGTTTTATCTTTTTAGGTATATTTTTAAATTCTTTTTGAATTTGTATTTTTAATTCTCTTGAAATTTGAGCTGTACTCCAACCACAAATCTTAACAAATATATTAGGACCAACTGTTGAACCAACACACATGTGAGTGTTATCACAATTTGAAACCCAGTAACGCATACACTCACTAACAGCGTCTACTAATGTTTGGCTTCCTGAATAAACGGGCACAACTTCTGCGCCATTCTTTTTCATCGCATCCACATTAGGCTTTTGTCTTTTTATATCTTTTGCACCCATGAATATTTTACATTTAAGGCCAAACTTTTTAGCAGCCATACTCAGCATCTTTCCAGCATAGCCTGCACCCGTATCGCCAACGACATATTTTTTCCCTGCCTTTTTAGCAATAAGGCAATGAACTGTTGCATTATAAATTTTATGAGCTCCTCCGTTCGCCTCTGACACCATTTTGGCGTATATTTGAGCTCCATCTAATTTATTAGATAGGTTTTTAAGTTTAATAAATGAAGTAGGAGAGCCTATGTAGTTTTTAAAATAATAGTCTCTTTCTTTAAGGAATTTCTTATCGTATCTAAGTTTTTCAAAAAGTTCAGTTAAATCCTCAATAGGTTTTTTTAAAGTTTCAGGTATAAAATTACCACCAAATTTACCACCCCAAAATCCACTCTTATTGTGCTGATCAATTAAAGGAATTTTTTTTTTAAGTTTCATTATTAATTAGTTTAATTTTGTTTAAAAAAATATTTATTTTTGAAATATCTTTTAATCCAGATGTTTCTAGACCTCCAGAAATATCTATGATGTCTGCTATTTCTTTATAATTTTCAAGGTTATCTTCAATTTGAATGTTTCCAGCTAGCATCAATTCTTTATTAATTTTAATATTCTTAATTAATTGATGATCGAAGGACATACTTTTTTCATAACCTTTGCTATCAAATAGTATTATATCTGCAAGTTCATTGTACTCTAAATATCTAACTGTATCGTTTTGATCCTTCACCGTTATCGCAACAATGATTTTTTTATTATATTTTTCTTTAATTGATTTAACTTCAGCAGGTGTACAATCATAAAGTTGATAATAGTCGAATGGTAAATCCTTTATTTTTTCTAAAATATTTTCAGTAGGCTTAACTAATACAGCAACATATTCTGATTTTCTTTTATCAACTTTTAATAGTTCTTTAAGCTTATCGTATTCAACAAATCTTATTGATTTAGGCCAATTACAAATAAACCCTATCATCTTAGGTGGAGTAGGATGGGAAGTTAAAAATTCTAAAGTTTTAGAGTCAGAGACCCCACAAATCTTGCAGGGTTGGATCATTGATTTAAATGATCAATTAATCTTTTAATATTATTTTTGATATTACCCTTTACTAATGATCTTCCCATTACAATCCCAGAAACCTTATTTTTAAAAGCATCATTGGGGGTCATTACTCTAGACTGATCATTTGCATCATCTCCAGGTAATCTTATTCCTGGTGTAACAATAAATAGGTTTTTGTACTTTTTCCTAACTATTTTTGCCTCTTGTGCAGAACACACAATTCCTGCTGCGCCTGATTTTTTTATAAGACCAGCTTGTTTTAATACTAATTGCTCTACAGTTTTAGTATGTCCAATCTCTTTAAGTGATTTGCTGTTAAGGCTTGTTAAGATTGTAACCCCTAATACTTTTAAATTTTTGTTAATTATTTTAGCTTTTTTTGTAATAGCCTTAAGCATTTCAAGACCACCACTTGCATGAACAGTGATGTATTTACATCTTTTTAAATCTTTTAAACTATCTATTGCAGATAGAGCAGTTTGTGGAATATCGTTTATTTTTAAATCTAACCAATAATCTCTTTTAAAATTTTGAAGAAAGGCTCTTCCATTTTTTGAATAAAAAAACTGTAAGCCAAATTTTGGAATTATTTGAAGTTTATTAGTTTTTGTGTCGTCAATTATTTTTTTTATTTCTTTTAAGCTTGATGTATCGCAAGCAACAAAGATATTTTTATTCATCATTGTTTAATTTTTTAAACATTTCCTTAGACATTTTAAAGTGAATTGTTTTTTTTTGAGGTGTATTAACTTTCTCTCCTGTTTTTGGATTTCTTGATATTCTTGCTTTTTGAATATTAGTAGAAAACATGCCAAAACCTCTTAATTCAACACGATCTCCACGTTTAAGCGCCTGCTTTATTTCAGTGAGAATAATATCAGTGAACTTTTCTAGATCTTTTTTTAAAAAATTTGGGTAGTTACTAGCGAGTTGTTTTAGAAGCTTTGATTTTACAATAGCCAATTTTTATTCGTCTTCTTTTTTCTTTTTCTCTAAATCATCAGATAATGATGAGAAAGGTAAGTTTTTACCACTTGCTTCAGAACCATAAGTATCCAACGCAACTTTACGATCAATTTCTTCTAAAAGTTTAATACTAAGTGTTGCTTTTCTCTTATCTAAATCTAACTCTTGAATAGCGCAGTCAATCCTTTCTCCACCTGTAAATCTAGCAGGTCTTGCGTCAGCTGCGTTAATAGCTATTGCAGATTTTTTAATTATGAAATCCATTTCACAACCTTCAGGTCTTACAACAAGGCCTTTATTGTCTGTAGAGATGATTTTAACAGTAATAGTTTGTTTAGCTTTTTTATCATTAAACCAGTCAAAAGGATCAGGTTGAGTTTGACGTAAGCCAACTCTAACTTTTTGTTCAGCAGCTTTTACTTCTAAAACTTTAACTTTTAATTTATCGCCAATTTTATATTTAGCTAATTCTTCTTCACCATTATTTAAGTAAGTTAAATCATTACAATGCAAGAAAGCATCAATATCTAAACCATCAACTTTTAAGAAAATAGAATATTCATTTTTGCTAGCAACTTCACCTTCAACTTCAGATCCAATTGGGTAAGTTTTTTCAAAAGTTTCAAAAGGGTTATCAGTTGTTAAACGGTGAGATATTGCCACTCTTCTTTTTTCTTTATCAATTTCAGTGATCACACAATCAATTTCATCTCCAACCTTAAACATTTTTTTTGAGGAAATATTTTTTTTAGTCCAGCTTAATTCACTTGAGTGCAATAAAGTGGATAATCCTTTTTCAAGCTCACAAAAAGCTCCAAAGTCCATAAGCTTAACTACTTTTACTTTATAGATTTTGTTTAGTTCGTAATTTGTAATATTTTCAAAAGGGTCTGGTGTAAGCTGTTTTACTGAACAACCAACCTGAAGCTTTTCAAGATCAACACTGATTACCTTAAGGTCATGTTTCTCACCGATTGTAAAAACTTCATCAGGGTGATTAACTCTTGAATAAGAAATCTCTTGTAAGTGAACTAAAACATCAAGCTCACCATTAACACTAAAGAAACAACCAAATGAACTGTAGCCTTTTACTTCAGCATCTTTAATTAAATCTCCAACTTTGAATTTTTCAACGATTTTAATTTTATCTTCTTTTTTAAATGAAGAAATTATTTCTCTTCTAGAAACGCATGCGTTTCCTCTAACTTTATCTAATTTTATTAATGCAAATTTTTGAGGCTCATTCATTAAATGACTGATATCTTTTAATGGCTTATCTGAAATTTGAGATCCAGGTAAAAACATTAAAGAACCAGTATCGATGTGCTCAACTATACATCCACCTTTAACACGTCCAGTAATTTTACCCATGATAGGTTCATTTTTTTCATAAGCTTCAACAAGCTTATCCCAACCTTGAATTTTTTGAGCTTTTGAAGCTGATACTAGTACTTCACCTTTTTTATCTTCTAATCTTTCAAGTAGAACAGAAATTTTTTCACCTACTTTTGCTTTATCAAGCATGCCCATGCTTTTTAATTCATTGATATCTAAGATAGGCTCTGATTTTAAACCAGGTACTTCAAGAAACACGAAGTTATCAGTAACTTTATTTACTACACCAGTAATGATTTTTCCTTCTTCAAGATTTGCTGTTTTAGTAAACTGTGAATTTAGTAGTTGCTCGAACTCTTTAGAGGCGGGGTTTGAAAGGTCTTTATAAATTTCCATTAAGCTTTTAGTTTCCTATCTATAATTTGTTTAATTTTTAAAAAGCATGATCTTTTAGTTAAATTTGTAGTATTAATCAAGATCGAATCTCGAGTTCTCATAAGAGGTGAAACTTTTCTATTATAGTCACTTTTGTCACGGTTTTTGATGCTTTTTAGCACTTCATTAAAAGATATTTTCTTATTTAGTCCTTTTAACTCTTTATATCTTCTTAAAGCTCTAGTCTTAGTATTTGCCGTTATAAAAAATTTAAAATCAGCATCGGGAATTATCTTATAAGTTATGTCTCTTCCATCTAAACAAGATCCATTGTACTTTTTGGGAGGGTGATAAGCACTTTTAATTTGAAACGCATGAACAAGTTTTCTTATTTTTTTATCTTTTGATATAATTGATGCCATTGTTCCAACTTCATCAGATAATAATTTTTTATTTTGTAAATCTTTCATAGTTAATTTGAGCATCTTTTTTTTTATCAAGCCATGACTATATTTATTTGGTTGAGCAAGTTTGATATTTGCAATTAATCTATAAATTTTTCCTGTATCCAAATAGAATAAGTTAAAATGTTTAGAAATTAACTTTGCTTGAGTGCCAGCACCAGCAGCAGCAGGGGAGTCTATAGCAATTTTAATTTTTTTTTTTAATTTCATAGTGGTGAATGGCTTATATCTTTAATTTTTTTCAAAAAAGATGGAAAGGAAGTATTTATAGAATCTTTATCGTGAATTTTCCATTTTCCACCAAGGGTCAAGGCAGCAATTGTACTCATCATAAAAACCCTATGATCCTTTAGGTAGTTTTTAATGGTTATTGGTTTTTTTATTTCTAAATTAGGTTGCCCATAAATCTTAATAGAATCTTTTGTTAAATCTGTTTTTATACCCATCATATTTAAAATTTTAGAACCCCAAATTAACCTAGGGCTTTCTTTTTGGTTTAGTTCTGAGAGGTCTTTAAAATAAGAAATACCTTTTGCTTTTGCTGCAATTAAAAAAATAACCAAAAATTCATCTATGGCACTACTATTTAATTCTACTGGACAATTAATAGCTTTGAGTTTTTTTGAACTTTTTATTAAAATATCAGAGATTTTTTCTCCTCTATAATTTTTCTGGTTTTTAAGTGTTATTTGGGCTCCCATTTTTTTTAAGATTGTAATAACTCCCACTCTAGAAGGATTGATATTTACATTTTTAATTAAAAGTTTTGAATTATCAGCAAGTGTTGTTAGTACCATAAAAAAAGCACTTGAACTTATGTCTCCTGGAATTTGATAATTGAAGGCTTTAATTTTTTTTGGTTTTTTAATATCTATAAAATCAAATTTTTTAGTCTTTCTTATTTTGATTGGAATTTTTAAATATTTAAAAAGTAGCTCTGTGTGATTTCTTGATTTTCTTGCTTTAATAGAAGTTGTTCCTGATGCATTTAGCGCCGCAAGCATTATGCTACTTTTGCATTGAGCTGAGCCCTTATTTTCCAAATACTTAATGCCTTTTGCTGATTGTGTACCAAGAATTGTTAAAGGTAGTTTATTTTTTATCCTATAAGAAAATTTAACCCCAAATTTACCCAGAGGTATGGTTACTCTTGAAAAGTCTCTTTTAGACAAACTTTTATCACCAACTATTTTTATTTTTTTATGAGATTTAATTAAAAGACCTAGAATCAATCTACTAAGTGTTCCAGAGTTTTTAGCATTTATTGTTAAGTTTTTTTTATATTTAAAGCCATTAATTCCATTACCGACTATTTCACAGTAATTTTTTTGCATCCTCACTTTTATGCCAAATTTTTTGATACTATCAATTGCAGCCAATACATCTTCTGACATTAAAAGGTTGTAACCTTTCGATTTTCCAATTGCTTGAGAGGCTAAAAGAACCCATCTTATACTTAAACTCTTGTCTCCACTAACTTGTATCTGTTTATTAAATTTTTTTATTTTATTTTTAATTATGAGTGTTTTCAGCATACTTTAGTTGAATTTAAAAGAGTCACCGAAATAAGCATTTTTAGCTTCAGTGTTATTGATCAATTCATTAGGAGATCCATGCGCTACAATCTTACAATTTGACAAAATGATCGCATTATCTACGCAAGAAAGTAAGTCTCGTGCTTGGTGGTCACAAATACAAATGGTTATATTACTTTCTGTTTGTAAATTAACAATAATTTCTTGTAGCATTTTAATAGTTAGAACATCTAGCGCTGCGAAACATTCATCAAGCAAAAGTACTTTTGGGTCACTTAATAAAGCAAGTGCAATTACTAATTTTTTTTTTTGTCCACCAGATAAAAATTTTGCTTTTACGTCTCTGATGGCATCTAATTCAAACTTAGCTATTAGCTGATCAATTTTATGATAAATTAAATTTTTATCCTCAATTACAATTTCAGCTATTGCTTTTAAATTTTCTAATAAAGTAAGATCACTAAAATAACCTCCATATTGAGGAACATAGCCAATTTTAAATTTTGTTGTTCTCAAATATATTGGATAATTAACAACATCTATCCCTTCAAACTTTATTTTACCATAGTCAGGCTTAATCAGGCCAGTGATTAAATTAAAGATTGTTGATTTTCCAACTCCATTAGGTCCCAACATCCCCATCACTTCTGAGCGACCTATTTTAAAGCTTATGTTATCTAAAATTTTTCTCTTGCCAAATGATAATGATATATTTTCTAAAGAAATCAGGGGTTGAGGTTTTTTAAATGACTTAATTCTAAATTTTTTAATTATGCCCATATTATTCAGTTCCTTCGACTAAAACTTTTTCATATTCAAGATAGCTATCATCATATGAAGGAGTTGGCTGATCCATAAAAATTTTGGTATCTTTAGTAGTAAGGTTCATTTCAATTTCATCAGCAAATAAATTTGTCTTTTCTCCAGTATAGATAACATTTGTAGTAAAAATTCCAAGATTAGTTAAAAAGGAAAAATCTAAGTATTCTCCAGTTATTTTATGTCCTGGGTAAATAACTATTACATTCTCTGAAAAGATAGTATCATAATTTTTTGAATTATATTTGCCAAAGTTAGAAGTAATTTTGACGGTGTCCTTATCTTTTATAAAAACAAAAGCTATAACATCCGTTAAGAACATTATATCAGAATTTTCAATTTTAATTTCAGCTTGTTTTGCAGTTATTTGATATTTATTACCTCTGACATCTGTGGAAACATAATTAATATCATTAATATAGGTGGAGGTGTTATTTTGATTTTCATCAATTTTTTCTATAACTCGAGTTTCCCTTACATCTTCAAAATTCTCAGTAAAGTATTTTAAATAAAACCATAATAAAATGAGGATACTAAAAAAAACCATTACAACTTGTAGGCCTGTCTTTTTATTCATTTAATGAATATTTGACTGAAGTATGTTGTGAATATGTAAAATTCCAACAGTCTTTTTTTTGTTCTTATTTTTGTGAACGCATAACGAGGTGATTTTTTTTGCATTCATTATAGATAAAGCTTTTTCAGCAAGAGTGTCTTGACTGATGCTGACAGGGTTTTTGGTCATAACCTTTTTGACAGATAGATTCTGGAGATTATTGCTCATTCCATTAAACCTCCTAATTTGGCCATCAGTAATTATTCCTGTAGTGATTTTCTTATTATTTTGAACAATTAAAGTACCAAGTTTTTTGTTTGAAATAATTTGTAAAGCTTTTTTCATATTTAAGCTTTCATTTACGAATGGAATTTTGCTTCCTATGATCATTAATTCTTCAACAGTTCTAAGTTGTGCACCAAGATTTCCAGAGGGATGAAACTTTTTAAAATCTTTTTTATTAATATTTTTTTTATTCAAAACTGCTACTGCCAACGCATCACCTATACTTAATTGATTAATCGTGCTTGAAGTTGGAACGATACCAAGACCAGCCTCAGTTACTTCTGGAATAAGGAGCTTGATATCAGAAGCTTTATATAATATTGAATTTTTTTTAGACATTATTCCTATTAGAATAATTTTATTTCGATTTGCATATTTTATAATATTTTTTAGCTCTTCTGTGGAACCAGAATAACTTATTAAAATTAAGATATCTTTTTTTGAAATGCTACCAAGATCACCATGAGAGCAGTCGTTTGCAGACAGTGAAAATGAAGGTGTTCCAATAGAAGAAAGTGTTGCTGAAATTTTTGCTGCTATTAATCCACTTTTACCAACTCCACATAATATTACTTTAGATTGACAGTTTGCTAATGATTCTACTGCTTCATTAAAGGAATTATTAATTGAGTTTTTTAATTTTTTTAGAGCTTTGATTTCAAGATCAATTACACTTTTTGCAATTTTTTTATAATTTCTTTTTTCCATTTAATGAGACCATATATCGTCTTTAAATAAAGCCAAATCAAGATCAACTCTAGTTTTTAAAAATGTTAAACAGTCCTTATATAAATCAACTCGTTTTTCTCTTACGAGAATTTTATTTAATTCTTCATGAATTTTATGCAAATAAATAACATCATTGGCACAATATTTTAATTGTGCTGGAGATAGCTCCCCTCCAAAATCTGAACTTTGAAATTGTTTACTTACATCTACGTTCATAAATTCTTTAATTAACGTTTTTAAGGAGTGACTGTCTGAATAGGATCTGGCTAACTTTGAGGCAATTTTTGTATCAAGAATATTATTAGTTTCCGTCTTTAGGTAATGTTTTATGTGAGCCATGTCCGCCCTACCATAATGAAATATTTTGGTGATTGATTTGTCAGAAAGAACTTTATTTAAGTTTGGAGCTTCATATTTCTCTCTATCAAGCTGGACAATATGAGCATCAGAATTACCAGTCGATATTTGAATAAGACACAAAGGATCACGCTTAACATTGAGACCCATAAATTCTCCATCAACCGCTATAATATTGCCTAAATCTAAATCTTCTGGTAGATCACTCTTGTGAAGTTTAATATCAATATTCATTTTTAATTATATATATATGAAAGCAAAAAATTGTCTAATTTTTGGTGGTAGTGGTCAAATAGGTCGTCATTTAATAAGAAAGCTTACTAAAAATAATTATAAAGTAACTGTGGTTACTAGAAACCTTCATCAAAAAGGATATGCAATAAAGACTCAAGCTAACGCAGGTTACATAGATATTGTTGAAGCCAATATTTTTGACGAAAAAAAAATTAGAAAGCTTTTCACTCAAACTGATATTTGTATAAATTTAATTGGTATTTTGTATGAAGGCGGCAAGGGTAATACTTTCAAAAACATTCACTCTATTTTTCCGTCTATTTTAGCTAAACTTTGTAAAGAATATAAAGTTCAACAATTTATTCATTTGTCAGCATTAGGGATAAATAATGCACTAGATTCAGAGTACGCAAAAAGTAAATTAGATGGTGAGCTCAATATTCAAAAAAATTTTCCTTTAGCAACAATATTAAGGCCTTCTGTAGTTTATTCAGTTGATGATAATTTTACTACGTCTTTTATGACTTTACTAAGTAGGCTTCCGTTTTTTCCACTTTATTACAATGGATCAACTAAATTTGCTCCAATACATTGTTCAGATTTAACAGATACCATTTATCACGTTGTCTCTAAAAATATTTACTCTAAAATTGTAGAGTGTGTTGGGCCTGACATCTTATCTTTAAAAGAAATTTTAAAAAAATTATTATATTTAATGGGTAAAAAAAGATTATTAGTTCCATTACCTCTTTTTGCAGCAACTATGTCTGCTAAAGTATTTCAATTATTTCCAAAACCACTTCTAACAATAGATCAGCTTACACTTTTAAAATATGATAATGTTACTTCAGGCAAATATCAAACTAATGCTGATATTGGAGTTCCAAGTACGAGAGTATTTGATAATGAAGTAGAAAAATATAGTTATATGTGGAGAGAAGGTGGACAATTTTCTACAAAAAAATACAACCCTACTAATTCTTAATAGAATTCCTTATACTAAAATTGTATGATAATTAATATTATTTATTTTTTAATATTCTCAATTTTTTCTTTCCTAATTTATCTAATCATAAAATCTCTGATCAGAGGGTTTAATGGAAAGAATAAAAAATAAAAAAAATAATTAAATTTAAAAATTATTAAGCAGTATTAATTTTTTTATCAACATACTGAGGTGCCTCTTCATCTTTGTCAGTCACAGGCTCTTCTTTTCTTCCTTTTGGCTGATAGGCATATAACAAATGAAGCTTGCAATATGAAAAATCTTTTAGAGATGATCGTCCACAAAAATAAAACGATTTTTCTTCAGGATGTCCTACAGGCCATTTACAAGAGCTCTCATCTAGTTCTTCTAATTTTTTTGGATTTTCTGGTTCAAAATCTTTTTCAATAATTAAAGACTGAAACTTGCTTTTTCTGCCTCTTTTTTGTTTAGAAGAATTTTCTTCTGAATTATCATCAAAACTTTGACTTGAAGATGCATTTCTAGTTTTAATTTTCGATGATAAATTTAACCTATGAGCTTTGCCAATTACTGCATTTCTACTAATACCACCAATTATTTCAGCTATTTGGCTTGCAGTACTTCCTTTGCCCCAAAGGTTTTTTAACTTTTCTACTTTTTCTTCGTTCCAGCTCATATTCTATATTTAGTATGTTAATTAATTTTTATAACTATATACAGATCACACAGGATTAAAAAAAAGACAATGGATTTTTCTGTTTTATACACATCTTTTTTTAAAATTTATATATGATTACTTATGGTTGAATTGAATAAAAAATATCATATCGGAGTTAAAAAGTTTGGCTTTATAAATTGGATTGGCTTTAAAAGTCTATGGTTTAAAGAGTGCAATAGGTTCATGGTAGTTTGGCAACAAACATTGCTATCTCCACTTGTATCAAGTTTATTATTTTTATCAGTTTTATCTTTGGCACTAGGAAATAATAGAGGGGATGTACTTGGTTATTCTTTTATAAGTTTTTTAGCCCCAGGACTAGTTGCAATGAGTATTTTGGGGCAATCATTCAGTCATTCAGTTTCTTCTTTGATGATTGGAAAAATTCAAGGGAATATTGTTGATATGCTTTACGCGCCATTATCAGCACTTGAAGTTTCAATGGCAATAATACTAGCAGCCTTAACAAGAAGTTTTTTAATAGCTACAATTTCAATAGGTGTTTTTTCTTTAATAGTTGAAATACCAATACATAATATTTTATATATTTTTGTCTTTGGTTTTTTAGGAGCATTTATTTTGGGAAGCTTAGGTTTTATTACTGGTCTTTGGGCTGAAAAGTTTGATCATACGGCAACAGTCACTAATTTTGTTATTACACCCCTAAGTTTTTTATCTGGAGTATTTTATTCAATAGATAAACTTCCACAATTTTTTCAAAAAATAAGTCATATTAATCCATTTTTTTATATGATTGATGGTTTTAGATATGGTTTTTTAGGTAAGTCAGATGGGTCAATAAATATAGGATTGATATATTTATCAATACTAAGTGTTTTAATTTGGTATGTGGCTTTTTTTCTTTACAAAAAAGGTTATAAAATTAAATCTTAGTTAATGAGCGCTTTAGCAAAAAATTATAATAGAAGACCAATTTCCTTTAAGTATGGCAAGGGAAGTTTTTTATATTCTACTAATGGAAAAAAATATTTAGACTTTGTTCAGGGAATAGCAGTTAATTCCTTGGGGCATGCAAATCCATATTTGGTAAAAGCAGTTAATAAGCAATCTAGAAAACTTTGGCATGTTTCTAATGCGTTTATCATTCCGGAGGGGGAAAAATTAGCTAAAAGATTAGCAAAAAAAACTTTTGCAGATTTTATTATTTTTCAGAATAGTGGGGCAGAAGCTACGGAGGCTGCAATTAAAGTTGCTAGAAGATACTTTTATTCAATAGGGCAACCTTCAAAAAATAGAATTCTTTGTGTCAAAAATTCATTTCATGGAAGAACGTTAGCTACAATTTATGCTAGTGGATCAAAGAAGATGACTGAAGGCTTTGGACCAAAAGTCGATGGATTTGATCACTTTGAATTTGGAGACCATAAAGATTTTAAAAAAAAAATAACAAAAAGAACAGCTGCAATTATGGTTGAAACTGTGATGGGAGAAGGGGGGATTAAAACTATTCCCAATTGGTGTTTAAAAGAATTAAGAAAAATTTGTGATAAAAAAAAAATTTTATTAATTTTAGATGAAGTTCAATGTGGAATTGGAAGAAGTGGGAATTTTTTTGCATTTGAAAATTCAAAAATCAAGCCTGATATTGTGCCAATAGCAAAAGGTATTGGAGGGGGTTTTCCATTAGGTGCAGTGTTAATGAATAAAAAAGTAGCATCAGGAATGACAGCTGGAACTCATGGGTCAACATTTGGTGGTAACCCACTGGCTATGTCTGTTGGAAATGCTGTTTTAGATCAAATATTAAAAAAAGGGTTTCTTTCAAATGTTAAAAAATTATCAAAATACTTTCATTCAGAATTAAATAAATTGAGAAAAGAATTTCCTAAAGTAATCAAAGAAGTAAGAGGTGTTGGTTTACTAATAGGACTACAACTTCATAATGATCAAACAAAATTTATACAGAAACTAATGAATAATAAATTATTAACGATTAGAGCAGCTGAGAATGTTATTAGAATATTACCTCCTCTAAATGTTAAAAAAGAAGAAATAAATATAGCAATAAATATTATTAAAAAAGTGTGCTCTACTTATAAATAAAAATGAAACATTTTATCAACCTTAAAGACATATCTTCAGCAGACTTAAAAAAGATCATCGCTGATGCAAAAAAAAGAAAACAAAAAAGAAAAAATTATAACACTCTAGAAGTTGATAAAGACAAACCTTTAAAAGGTAAATTACTTATTCAAATGTTTGAAAAGGCAAGTTTGAGAACGCGATTGAGTTTTTATCTTGCAATAAAACAATTGGGTGGAGGAACTATAACTCTTAGAGCTAACGAATTGCACTTAGGAAAAGGTGGAGAAAGTCTAGCAGATACAGCCAAAATCTTATCAACTTATGGAGATGGTTTTATGCTGAGAACTGATAGTGATAAAAAAATAGCAGAATTTAGTAAATATTTAAAGATACCTGTAATAAATGGTTTAAGCCCATCATCTCATCCAACTCAAGTGCTATCAGATATTTTTACAGTTGAAGAAATTAAAAAAAAATCTATTTCCAAATTAAATATTTGTTGGATTGGAGATTCAAATAATGTTCTGAATAGCCTGATTGCTGCTTCAGTTAAATTTTCTTTCAACTTAAACATTGGCTGTCCTAAGAACTATGAGCCTAAAAAATTTGTATTGGATTGGGTTAAAAAAAATAAAAGAAAAATTCATATTTTTAATGATGCTAAAAAAGCAGTTAAAAATGCTGATGTAATCTTTTCAGATAAAGTAATTTCATTGAACGATAAAGTTAATAAAAATAAAAAAATTAAAGATTTTAAAAACTTCCAAATTAATTCAAAGTTGATGAGTTTTGCTAAAAAAGACACAACTTTTTTACACTGTCTTCCAAGAGGAGAAGAGGTTACTGGAGATGTTTTTTTGGGAAAAAATTCTGAAGTATGGTTACAGGCTCTGAATAGAGTGCATGTTCAAAAAAGTATCTTGTTATATTGTTTTGGTAAATTAAGGTAGCTGTTTAGGGCTATCACTATTTTGATTTAGATATTTAATTACAGAAGCTCTGTCTTTCTCTTTTCTTAAACCAGCGTATGACATTTTAGTGCCTTTCAAATAAGACGAAGGCTTTGTTAGGAAACCATTAAGCTCCTCAAACGTCCACTCTTTACCATATGAAGCCAAAGCTTTAGAGTATTTATAATCATCTACTCCACCAACTGCTCTACCAACAACATTGTATAATGCGGGGCCAATCTTATTTTTTCCATCTTTATTTATTGAGTGACATGCTGCACATTTTTTAAAAATTTTTTCACCAGAAGCAACATCGCCTAGTGCCATTATAGCTGCAATATCCACTTTTTGTTCAACTTCAGCAACTTGAGATGTTGTAGAGGCTAGTTGTTCTTCTACTTCAACTTTATACCCAGGGTTTTCTGGTTTATTTACATGAAAGACACCATCTGCAATCTTTCCTAAACCGATTACGAGTAGTGCAACCATTAAAATTGCTGCAATAATTTTATTAAGCTCGAACGAATCCATATAATTGTTATTATTTGCAGATATAACATGATAATTAAAAAAATACTTAATTTTTAATATTTAATTTTGTGTCTGTTAGACGCATAAATTGGTAAATTTATAATGGCTAAAACGTTAATATTAATTCCATCAAGAATGTCGGCAACTAGATTACCGGGTAAACCACTTTTAAAAATTAATAATTTATCAATAATTTCTCATGTTTTTAAAAAGGCAGAAGAAGCAAAAATTGGTGAAGTCGTAGTAGCAACAGAAGATAAAGAAATACTTGATGATGTTGAAAAAAATGGAGGTAGAGCCATTTTAACTGGTAGCACTCACAAGACTGGTACAGATAGAATTTTTGAGGCTTATGAAAAACTCAACATCAAGGACATTGATTTTATACTAAACTTACAAGGAGATGAGCCAAATATCGACAAAAATGATATTATAAATTTAAATAATCTCATGATTAATAACAATTCTGAAATTGGAACATTAGCAGCAGAAATTAAAAGTGATAAAATGTTAAATGATCAAAATGTAGTAAAGGTTATTACGAAGTCAAAACTAGAAAAAGATAATTTTCCAATAGCATTAAATTTTACTAGAGATGGTTTTTCAGAAAATAATCAAAATATTTATCATCATATTGGAATCTATTCATACAAAACAAGTATATTGAAAAAATTTGTTAGTCTGAATCAAACATCAAGTGAAAAGCAAAATAGATTAGAGCAACTAAGAGCATTAGATAATAATTTGAAAATCAGTGTTGCTTTGGCAAATTTTTCTCCTATAGGTGTAGATACAAAAGAAGATTATCTGGCTATAAAAAAAATTATGGAATATAAATCATAAAAATGAGTAAAATTTATTTTCAAGGTACATTTGGTGCATATTCACATCTAGCAGCGTTAGAAATAGATCCTAAAGCAGAGGTAATTCCATGTAAAACATTTGATGAATGTTTTTTAAAAACATCTCAAGATAAAAATTCGAGAATGGTAATTCCAGAATCAAATCGAATTACAGGAAATATTGGAATTGAATATCTTATTTTCAAATATAGGCTGAATATTTATGCTGAACATTTTCATAAAATTGAACATAATTTATTAGGACAACCAGATAGCAATTTAAGTGATATAAAAGATGTCTATTCTCACTCTCAAGGCTTATCACAATGCTCTAAATTTATTAAAAAAAATAATTTAGTTGAACATATTCGTGCTGATACTGCTGGTTCAGCTGAGACAATTTCAAAAACTAAAATTAAAACTGAAGCAGCAATTGCCTCTTCTTTGAGTGCAGAAATTTACAATCTAAAAATACTTTCAAAAAATATTGAGAATGAAGAGGGTAATGCCACAAGGTTTTTGGTAATGGGAAATGAGGTTTTACAGCCTGATTTTGGTGACAAGAAATATATAACTTCTTTCCTATTTAAACTAAAAAGTAAGCCTGCAGCTCTGTATCAATCATTAGGTGGCTTTGCGATAAATGGAATTAACCTTACAAAGCTTCAAAGTTATCCAGAGCAAAATTCATTCGAGTCATACTTTTTCTTATGTGATTTAGAGGGCCATATTGAAAATCTAAAAGTGCAAAAATCTTTAGAAGAATTAGGACTTCATTGTCAAGATTTTCACGTACTAGGTGTTTTTGAAGCTGATAAGTTTAGAGAAAAATAACTTAGAAACTTTTCTTGTAGAATAGAAAACATTACTGTTATAATAGTTTTGGAGGCTAGAGGTGGATACTGCTTGAACCCGACCAGATCTTAACGGAAGCAGTCGTAGAGACAGTTATTCAGGTTCTAGTCTCCTTTATATAAAATGAATAAAAATACAAAAGTTTTAGCTTTAAAGTACAGACCTCAGACATTTAATGATCTTATAGGACAAGATGTTGTTGCGGAAACAATTTCTAATTCTATTAAGGCTAATAAAGTGCCTAATGCCTATCTTTTTACTGGAATTAGAGGAATAGGAAAAACTACTACAGCAAGGATTGTTGCAAAATCTTTAAATTGTTCAAATGGAATAGATAATTTGTGTAAAGAAGAACTTTGTGAAAATTGTAATGCCATTTCTAACTCAAATCATATTGATGTATTGGAAATGGATGCAGCAAGTAAAACAGGAGTAGACGATGTAAGAGACCTTATTGAATTTTCTAGATATGGCCCAACTACTGCTAAATATAAGATATTTATAATTGATGAAGTGCACATGCTTAGCAAACAAGCATTCAATGCATTGTTAAAAACTTTAGAGGAACCACCAGAATATTTAAAATTTATCTTTGCAACAACAGAAATAAAAAAAATTCCAATTACAGTGGTCTCGCGTTGTCAAAGATTTGATTTATCTAGAATTAAATCTGTAGAATTGTTTGATTTTATCAAGAAAATTAAAGAAAAGGAAAATGGTAATGCATCAGATGATGCTCTTAAATTAATTGTTAAAATCTCTGAAGGTTCAGTTAGAGATGCACTATCGTTACTTGATAGGGCTCTACTTACTTTAGATAAAGATAAAGAATTAGACCTTACAGCAGCACAAAAAATATTTGGTTATTTTGATAAGTCCCAATTAATTGATTTGTTTGAATTAATATTTGAAGGTAAAGAAACTGAAGTTCTCAATATTTATAGAGAAATATATAACCAGGGTGTTGAACCAAAAATTTTTATTAATGATTTTTTAGAACTCTTGTATTATTTTAAAAATATCGACTCACTAAATCTAGAGGGCAATAATTTTTTATTAAATGATGAAGAATTTAATAGAATTAAAGATCTTTCAGAAAAAGTTAATGATGAAACTTTAATATTATTTTGGCAATTTACTATTAAAACGCTTGAGGAGCTTGATATTGTTTCTAATCAACATTTATCAATGGAAATGTTCTTAATTAGATTAATTCATTTAAAAAGTATTAAACAAGAAAGTGACGAATATAACAAAGACAGTAGACCGCTAGCTGAAAGTGAAAACCAAACATCTTTTTCACAAAAAAAAACAAACGAAGATATATTTGGAATAAAAGATAAAACAGAAACTATAGGTCAAATAAAAAATATTGTTCAAGAAAAAGATATCAAAGAAAAAGAAAATAATAGCACTGAAATAAATGCTAGTCTTATAAATTCATTTGATGATCTGTTAGAAACATGTTCTTCTAAAAAAGAAATTAAATTAAAATATGAATTAGAAAAAAATGTTAACCTTGTAAGTTTTGAAAATAAAAGAATTGAAATTTCATTTAATGAAGATTTAGACAAAGATTTTATTAAAGACCTTTCAACAAAACTTTTTGAATGGACTAATGAAAGATGGATTATAAGTCTCAGCAAAACCAAAGGACAGCCATCTAAAAAAGAAGAAGAAATTAACCAAAAAAAAGAACTAATAGAAAGTGTAAAAAATTCTTCAATTTATAAAGATATTTTAAAAAGTTTTCCTGATGCAGAACTTATTGACGTTAAACCTAGAAAAGAAGATTAAAAAATGACTGATTTTACAAAAATTTTAGATAAAGCAAAAGAATTAGAGTCTAAAATGAAAGAAAGCCAAGAAAAAATAAAAAACATTCAAGTAGAAGGAACGTCTGGCTCAAATTCTGTAAAGGTTACTTTAAATGGTGAAAATGAAATGATTAAAATTGATCTTTCAGATGAGATATTGAAGGAAGATAAGATTATAATTGAAGACTTGATAGTGGCTGCTCATAACAATGCAAAATCAGAATTAAAATCCAAGACTTCTGAAGAAATTTCTAAGTCTACAAGTGGATTTGGTATTCCTGGTTTTAAATGGCCACTTTAAGAATATGCAAAATATTAATGAGATAGAAGAGTTAATTAAATTAATTTCTAAACTTCCCGGCTTAGGTCCTAAATCTGCAAAAAGAATTGTGTTAAAACTTATTAATAATAGAGATGAACTTGTAAAGCCAATGGCAAATACTCTGGCACAAGTTTATAAAAATGTTATTAGATGTCAATCTTGTGGCACTTTAAAATCTAACTCATTAGGCTGCGATAACTGTGAAAATTCAAAAGAAAAATATAATAAAATATGTGTAGTTGAAGATATTGCGGATCAATGGTCAATTGAAAATTCGAATATTTATAAAGGTTACTTTCATATTCTTGGTGGAACTATTTCTTCTGCTGGTCAGAGAAAAGAAGATCTTTTAATCAATTCATTAGTAGAAAGAGTTTCAAGAGAAAATATTGAAGAAGTTATACTGGCAACAAGTGCAACAGTAGAAGGTCAAACTACAGCCTATTATATAGAAGATAGTTTAAAGAAAACCTCTACTAAAGTTACAAAACTTGCTCAAGGACTTCCTGTTGGAGGTGAAATAGAAAGCCTTGATGATGGAACTTTATATTCTGCTTTTAAAAATAGAACCAGAATAAAAACTAGTTCAGACTAGATTTTTTTAATAATCTATTAAGATGTAATAATGGTTCTGTATAACCGGAAGGTTGTTCTTTACCTTTAAAAATCAAATCACAAGCTGTTTTAAAAGCAATAGAACTATCAAAGTTATTAAACATTTTTTCATATTTAGAATCAGCTTTATTTTGATCATCAACAATCTTTGACATTTTTTTCATTATTTCCATTACTTGAGATTTTGTGCAAATATCATGATGAATCCAGTTAGCAATATGTTGTGATGAAATTCTTAAAGTTGCTCTATCTTCCATTAATCCTATATTGTTAATATCAGGAACTTTTGAACAACCAACTCCCTGATCTATCCATCTTACAACGTACCCTAAAAGAGTTTGTGCAGAATTTGAAATTTCAGAATTAATTTCCTCCATTGACCAATTTGGTCTATTGGCTATTGGTACTGTTAATAAATCATCAAGTTTTGCAGATTCTCTTTTTTGAATTTCTTTTTGTTTATCAAAAATATTTATTTCATGATAATGCAAAGCATGTAGAGCTGCTGCTGTAGGTGAGGGAACCCAAGCACAATTTGCACCAGCATTTAGATGGCCATTTTTTTGCTCCATCATTTCTTTCATTTTATCGGGCATAGCCCACATTCCTTTACCAATTTGAGCCTTACCAGAAAAACCACATTGAAGACCTATGTCAACGTTATTATTTTCATATGCTCCGATCCATTTAGAAGATTTCATATCTCCTTTTTTAATCATAGGACCAGCTTCCATTGAAGTATGCATTTCATCACCAGTACGATCTAAAAAACCAGTATTAATAAAAAATACTCTATTCTGAAGTGTTCTAATGCACTCTTTTAAGTTAGAAGAGGTTCTTCTTTCTTCATCCATAATTCCAACTTTGCATGTATATTTTTCCAATTCTAAAACTTCTTCAACTTTAGTAAAAATTAAATCTGTAAATGAAGTTTCATCAGGACCATGCATTTTTGGTTTAACTATATAAATAGAACCACTTCTAGAATTACCTCTTTTTTTAATATCATGAAGGCACGCCGCTGAAGTTATGAAAGCATCCATAATACCTTCTGGTATTTCAGAACCATCTTTTAAAGTGATTGCTGAGTTAGTCATAAGGTGCCCAACATTTCTTACCAATAATAAACTTCTTCCATGTAGTTTTAATCCTTTTCCATCTTTAGAAATATAACTTCTATCAGGATTTAATTTACGTTCGTAAGTCTTTCCATTTTTTTCAAAAGTTGATTTCAAATCACCCTTCATAAGTCCAAGCCAATTACGATAACAAATAACTTTGTCATCAGCATCAACTGCAGCAACACTATCTTCGTTATCACAGATAGTCGAAACTGCTGCTTCAACAATAATATCGCTAATTTTAGCAGGATCTTGTTGAGCACTAAAAGCATTTGGATCTATAATTATTTCTATATGAAGATTATTATTTTTTAGAATTATAGCTGAAGGTGCATTGGTCTCACCTCTATGACCAATAAATTTATCTTTATTTTTTAGAGATGTTTCAGCATTATCTTTTAATATAATTAAAGAACCATTATCTATTTTAAATTGCGTAACATTATGCCATTCAAAATCTTCTAGAGGAAAATATTTTTTTAAAAAGTCTCTTCCATATTTTATAACCATTTCACCTCTTAAAGGATCATATCTCTGAGAAGTACTATCTTCAGATTGTTCAATTATATCCGTACCATACAAGCTATCATATAAACTCATCCATCTAGCATTAGCAGCATTAAGTGCATATCTTTCATTCATGATTGGAACAACTAATTGTGGCCCAGCAATACTAGTTATTTCTTCATCAACATTATTTGTTTTGATTTTAAAATCAGGACCTACTTCTTTTAAATAATCAATTGCTTTTAAAAATTTTTTATATTCCTCTAGGTTTATTTCATTGCCTTTATTTGTGATGTGCCAATCGTCTATTTTTTTTTGCAAATCTTCTCTTACTTTTAATAGGTCTTTATTTTTTGGAGCTAATTCATGAACTACCCTATCAAAGCCTACCCAGAATTTTTCTGAAGAAATATTCGTGTCTTTAAGTAACTCTTCATTAACGAAGTTAAGTAATTTATTAGAAACTGACAGATTGTGTATTTTTGTATATTGTTCTTTCATAGCACCCATTTTACCCCATCTGTATTTTTGCCTGAGAGTTTTGCTCCATCGGCGAGATAAATCTCTTTCCAGAGTGTTATGTTTATTATCGGTCCTTTTGCCTGAGAGTTTCCGGGGTGGTTGCTCCTTCGGCGCTATTATTTAATAGTCTCTCCCGATATTTATTAAGAATATCTCTTAATAGAATTATGTCAAATATAAATTATTTAAAACATTTTATTGCCTTTTTTCATAATTAATTAATAATTAAAAAAATATATGAAAAATTATTTAAATTTTGAAACAGATATTAAAAATTTAGAGATAGAAATAGACAAACTTAAAGACCCTTATAATCAAGATGGTCTTTCGGAAGTAGACACAAAAAAAATTTCAGAGTCTCAAAAAGAAATAGATAATAAGCTGCGAGAAATTTACTCCAACTTAGATCCATGGCAAACCACCCTAGTTGCAAGGCATGAAGATAGGCCTAAAGCAAAATTTTTTATTGATAATTTATTTAAGGATTTTATTCCATTGTCAGGAGACAGATTTTATGGAGAAGATAAGTCAGTATTAGCAGGATTTGCAAAATTTAATGAAAAATCAGTTTTAGTTATTGGCCAAGAAAAAGGAGATAGCCTTGAAAGTAGAATTGAAAGAAATTTTGGAATGATGAGGCCTGAGGGTTATAGAAAAACAATTAGATTAATGAAATTAGCCAACAAATTTAATATTCCAATAATTTCTTTTATAGATACACCTGGGGCATATCCTGGCGTAGGTGCAGAAGAGAGAGGCCAAGCTGAGGCAATTGCTAAATCAATTGAGTGCTGCATGTCGTTAAATGTCCCAACACTTGCAATTGTTATTGGAGAAGGTGGATCAGGAGGTGCAATAGCACTTGCTTCATCTAACAAAGTAATCATGTTAGAAAATTCAATTTACTCAGTAATATCTCCAGAGGGTTGCGCTACTATTTTGTGGAGAGATCCCAAAAGAACTTTAGAGGCAGCAAAAGCCATGAAATTATCTTCAAAAGACCTCTTAGAACTAAAAGTAATTGATGAAATTATTCCAGAGCCAATTGGGGGCGCCCATAGAGATAGAGATCTAATATTAGATAACGTAAGAAAATCGATTGAAAAAAATTTGAGTGAATTTTTTAATATGAGTGGAGAAGAAATTTTTAATCATAGGAAAAATAAATTTTTGACTATTGGAAGATCTAAAGGATTCGTAAACCAATTAGATGATTTAAGCACACTTAGTATGAAAGAAAACAAGGTTAATATCTTTGTTAAAAATTTATTTAAATCTAAGTTAAATTTAGCTGTTCTGTTTGGAGCAATAGTTTTATTGGGCTATTTAATATTTTCTTTATAAGGCCCCACAGCATTTTTTATATTTTTTACCAGACCCACATGGACAGGGTTCATTTCTACTTATTTTCCCACCATTATATTTTGGATCAATTTTAGTTGCTTCAGGAGGTTCTTTTTCTTGAGTAGGTTCTTGAACTATTTTTAAATTGATTAAAATCGTAACGAAATCCATTTTTAATTTATTCAATAAGTTTTCAAAAAGAAAAAAAGCTTCTTTTTTATACTCAACTAATGGATCTCTCTGACCATAAGATCTTAGGCCAATAACTTGTCTCAGTTGTTCGAGATATTGAATATGTGACTTCCAGTTTAAATCTATGCACTGAAGAAAAATTCTTTTTTCAACTTCTTTTGCTTTTTCCTCACCCAACATTTTAATTCTCTCATTTCTTGCTTCTAAGAATTTAGAATTAATTTTGTTTTTGAATTCTTCATCTCTTAATTCAGTAACATTTTTGAATTCGTTATCATCAACACTTTTTCCAAGTAAAGTTTTAAGCTGATTATTAAATTCATTATTTTTAGTTGTTGATAGCTTCTGTGTTTTTAATACAATTAAATGACTAATAATTTCAGATAAAAATTCATCTGAGTAATCAAAAACTTTTTCACTATTCATTACACTATTTCTTTGAGAAAATATTACATGTCTTTGATCATTTAAAACATCATCAAATTTTAATAAATTTTTTCTTATATCAAAATTTCTAGCTTCAACTTTTTGTTGTGCTCTTTCAAGTGCTTTATTAATCCAGGGGTGATCAATACTTTCTCCATCTTTTAATCCTAGCTTTTGAAGAATATTATTCATAGATTCAGAACCAAAAATTCTCATTAAATCATCTTCTAAACTTACATAAAAAATTGAACTTCCTTCGTCGCCCTGCCTACCAGCTCTTCCTCTAGCTTGGTTATCAACTCTTCTGGATTCCATTCTTTCAGTACCAATAACAAATAGTCCACCAAGTGATTTTATTTTATTTTTATTTTCTAAAAGTTCATCATCAGGCTGACTTCCTTTTTTCCCACCTAATTGAATATCAACACCTCTACCCGAGATACTTGTTGTGATTATAACTGAGTTCATTTTTCCAGCATTTGCAATGATTTCAGCTTCATTTTCATGATTTTTTGCATTTAATACCACATGTTTAAT
>CAJQTI010000045.1 GCA_905618915.1 uncultured Candidatus Pelagibacter sp.
CAGCTGGTCTTGGTGTTGCATCAATTAAACATGACAAAGAAAGATATGAACATAAGTATGAGTACTGTGATTTATTAATTGCAGGATCTGGTCCATCAGGTTTGGCCAGTGCATATGCTGCAGCTAAAAATGGAGCAAGAGTAATATTAGCAGAAGATAAACCTAGATTTGGTGGAACTTTGTTAACCAGTGAGGTTAATATTGGAAACCAAACAGGAAAAGAGTGGGCAGAAAATATAATTGCTGAACTGAAAGAAATGCCAAATGTTATAGTTAAAAATAGATCTCAAGTTTTTGGTTATTATGATCATAACATGTTAGTTATGTCTGAAAAATTAAGTGATCACCTACCTAAAACTAAAAAATACAATCCAAAACAAAGACTTTGGTATATTAGAGCAAAAGAAGTTTTAATCTCATCAGGATCAATTGAAAGACCTTTAGTATTTGGAAATAACGATACGCCAGGTGTGATGCTGTCTTCTGCAGCAAAAGAATATTTAAAAGTGTATGGAGTGTTAGTCGGAAAAAAACCATTAATATTTACAAATAATGACAGTGGCTATGAAACTGCAATTGAGTTTAAAAAAAATGGAATTGAACCAGTTATATTAGATACAAGAAAAGAACCTAACTCAGAAATAATAGATGAAGCAAAAAATTTAGGTATACAAATTAAATTCTCATATGTAGTTGTTGCAGCCAAAGGATATAAAAAAGTGAATGCTGCAGAAATTGCTAAAATTTCAGATAATAAAAATGACTTAGGCACTTTAGAAAATATTACTTGTGACTGTATTTGTGTATCTGGTTTTTGGACACCAACAATACATTTAGCATCTCAATCGGGTAACAAAACTACCTTCAATAAAGATATAGATGCTTTTGTGCCTGGTGTGTCAAAACAAAGTGAAACTACTTTAGGAGCAGCAAAGGGAACATTTACGCTTGCAGAAACTTTAAAAGATTCATTTAATGCTGGTTATGAGCTATCTAAAAAAATAACTAAAAATGATAACAAAATTTCACACCCTACTGTTGTTGAAAAAAATAAAACAACTCATGATAAATTTTGGTGTGTTCCATTACCAAAAGGAAAAAATTATAAAAGATTTTTAGACTTTCAAAATGATGTGGCTGTTTCAGATATAGAAATTGCACTAAAGGAAGGTTATCGATCTATTGAACACGTAAAAAGATACACAACACTTGGAATGGCAACAGATCAAGGTAAAACAAGTAATCTCAATGGTTTACAATTAGTTTCAAATATAGAAAATAAAATTGTACCAGAAGTAGGACATACTACTTTTAGACCTCCATACACACCAGTTACCATTGGTGCAATTGTTGGAAGAGAAGTGGGAAAGCATTCGAGACCAACAAGAAAATCACCATTACATTCATTGCATGAAAAAAATAATGCAGTGTTTGTAGATGCAGGTGTTTGGTTGAGACCAAGATATTACAAAATTGGAGAAGAAACTTTATTTGAGGGTTCAAAAAGAGAAGCAAAAAATGTTAGAGCTAATGTGGGTGTTTGTGATGTAACTACTTTAGGTAAAATAGATATTAAAGGACCTGATGCAGCAGAGCTGCTAAATCGAGTTTATACTAACGCATGGTTAAAGTTGCCGGTTGGTAAAGCAAGGTATGGTGTGATGTTAAGAGAAGATGGAATTGTTATGGATGATGGAACAACAACGAGAATTTCTGAAAACCATTACCATATGACAACAACAACAGCTCAAGCAGCAAATGTTTTGTCTCATCTTGAATATTATTTACAGCTTGTATGGCCAGAGCTAAATGTAAATGTAGTATCAACTACAGAGCAATGGGCAGGAGCTGCAATCGCAGGACCAAAATCTAGAGATCTATTACAAAAACTATTTCCAAATATAGATGCTTCAAATGAAGGGTTACCTTTTATGGGATATAAAGAAGCTGATTTATTTGGAGTTCATGCAAGAATTTTTAGAATTTCATTTTCAGGAGAACTTGCTTATGAGGTAAATGTCGAATCGGACAATGGAAACTTTATGTGGGAGAAGATAATGGAGGTAGGGCAAGAATTCAAAATTCAACCTTACGGGACTGAAGCATTATCAACTCTAAGAATTGAAATGGGTCACATTGCAGGATCAGAACTTGATGGCAGAACCATTCCTTATGATAACTCGTTAGAAGGTCTTGTTAGTAAAAAGAAAGACTTTATAGGAAAACGTTCTTTAGATAGAGAAGCTTTTGTTGCAGAAGATAGACAAAAAGTAGTAGGTGTTGTTCCAATTGATAAGAAAACGAGTATCCCTGAAGGATCTCATTTAGTTAAAGATGCAATGGCTCCAATACCAAATCCTAAATTAGGTTATATTTCTGCATCTTGTTGGAGTGTTGAATACGATAATCCTTTTTCATTAGCAATTCTCAAAGATGGAAAAAATATGATTGGTCAAAAATTATTTGCAATGTCACCATTAAAAAACAAAACAATACCTGTTGAGATAGTTTCATCACACTATGTAGATCCAAAGGGTGAAAGGGTAAGATCATGAGCTCAATTTCTGCTTTAAATGCCACACATAACAAAGGGTTATTTGGTGACCATGAGGGAAAAAATGATGATGAGCTGCTAAGAGTAAGTGAATTAAAAGACTTTTTAATCATTCAAATAGTCAAATATAAGAGCTCCTTAACAGCCATTGAAAATATCAAGATAGATAATCTGAGCTTAAAAAATGAAGCTCTCAACATAAACTGTAATGCTAACACAAGAATTTTATGGAACGGCCCAAATAACTGGCTTTTAGTTTCTTCAAAAAAAGAAATTTTAAAAGAAATTAATGAAAAACTAGTCGAGACAGATTTTGCTATAACTGATGTATCTCACAGTAGAGCAATAATTCAAATAGAGGGAAAAAATACAAAAGAGATATTAAAAAAAGGATGTCCCTTTAATTTTAATGAATTAAAAAAAGATACATGTCTAAATTCAACTTATAACGGAATGTCGGTCACAATTGATATGTTAGATGATAATCCAGACAAAGTTAGAATATTCACTCTAAGAAGTTTTGGGGAATCTTTTTATCATTCTATTACCGATGCATGCTTGGAGTTTGGATATGAAGGAGTTTAAAATTTATTGCTTTCTAGTTGCAATATAAACACCAAGAGTTGCTACAGCAAAACCTATTAAATCTAAATTATTTAATTTTTCATTTAGAAATAACCATGCCATTATTGCTGTAGTTGGCGGTATTAAAAAAAATATAGAAACTGTTTTACTTGCAGAGTTATTTTTTATTAAATACATCAAGATTGTGAATGCTCCAAAAGATACAAGAAATATCTGATGACTCATTGCTATTAAGAATGTAGATGTAAAATTAATATAAGGTTCACTAAAAATTAAAATAATTATTATGTGAAAAGAACAG
Source organism: uncultured Candidatus Pelagibacter sp. (assembly GCA_905618915.1). GTDB lineage: Bacteria > Pseudomonadota > Alphaproteobacteria > Pelagibacterales > Pelagibacteraceae > Pelagibacter. The sequence continues at coordinate 3,441 of CAJQTI010000045.1, forward strand.
CCACCTATTGCTTGATACATATTACTTACAGACAAAGGTAAATCATTACTTATTTTTTTTTGCCATAAAGTTGATGTTGTAATAGCAAGAAGAGCAACAAAAGAAGCTATCACTCCAAAAACAGGAAGGCTTGATCCAATATCAAAACCTAAAACTAAAGCAGCACCAATAAATCCAAGGATCACACCGACCCATTGCTTGAGAGTAACTTTTTCACCCAAGAATTTTCCTGCTAAAGCATTAGTTAAAATTGGCTGCAAGGTTACAATTAATGCAGCAATACCCGTAGGCATTCCTATTGAAACTGAATAAAAAACACCGCCCAAATAAACACCATGAAAAAGCACACCACTAAAAAGTGATTGAAGAATGTTTTTAGTATTGGTTAAGATTTTTTGTTTTGCATAAATTGAAAAAATAAAGAAACCAAAAGCTACAAAAAAAAACCTAAAGGCTAATGCAGCAAAAGGATCGCTATTGTCTATTATTGGTTTTGTTGTCACAAAAGCTGAGGACCACAAAATAATAAAAATGAATGGAAAAATTTTAACCATACCGAGGTTATAGGTTATATTTTATGCCAATATTAGAGATTAATATCAAAATGAACACTTTCTCTCTTGAGTTGTGCTTATAAACACTTAGGATTAAGAAGGAGTTTAATGATTTTAAAAAAGATAATTACTGGATTATTTTTGCTATTTTTTCTTAATGGTTGTGTGCAAAGTGCAGCTTTATTTGGACCCGCATACACATTAACTAGTACTGGCAACGTCTTTCAAGCTGGTCTCTCATATGGATCTAATCAAGCAGTTAAAAAAATTACAGGAAAGTCAACTACTGAAAACATTAAAAGCCTTATAGATAATAAAGAAATAAAAGTTGAGGTAGAAGAAAGCCATGAGGAGTTTTTTGCATTAGTAAAAAGGAGAATAGAAAAAACAAGTAAAATTATTCAATTAGCTAATCAGTAATATTCAATAAAAATTGTTCTGATTGCCCAGTTTCTTTACACCACAGCTCATAACTTTCACACATTCTCCATAAAAAATCAAAAGCACGCTGAGAAATTTCAAGTGGAAAAGAACTTTTAGCATAATATAGCTCTGGATACTTTATTAGCTGTTTTACTGTGGCATCCTTTTGTACGTTTAAAAGTTTAATAGTTTCATCTGGTATTTTCTCTCCACTATCCTTATCAATAAATTTATTATTTTTTAAATATTCAAACCAATCATCATGAAACTTACCACTGCTTATTTCTTCATATTTTTTTGTGCCTATAAAACCCTCAATGGCATCTATGTTAGAAATATCTAAATTATTTTTTTTAATATCAGCTATATCTTTATAAATAACTTCAGCTAAATAAATAACATAAGGTTTTTTGACTTTAGGAAGCATTTCTTATTTTTTATATTTTGCCATAGCCGTATTGGCTAATATTAAATTTGGATCTAAATATAGTTTTGACATTTTTACATTTTTCAATGATTTAAATGCAAAGATAGCTATAGGTAGCTCTGTACAACCCAATATAATTTTCTTACAATTATTTTTAATTAAATAATTAATAGCTGGTTTAATAGATTTTTCAGCTAGTTTTATATTTCCCATTTTGACATGCTTAATGGTTTTGTTGACTGATTTAATTTGTAAATCATGAATAGGTGTAATTAATTTATAGTTATCTTTAAATAATTTTTCATATATCTTTGTTTTTAATGTTCCTTCTGTAGCAAGAAGTCCAATCTTTGAATTCTTTTTATAAATTTTTTTAGCATGTAAAAAAACTTCTTTAGGCATATTTATGATTGGAATTCTTATTTTTTTTTTTAAATCTTCATACCAATAATGAGCAGTATTACAGGGTATGACAATAAATTTACAACCACTTTTCTCAAGTGATCTGCAACCCTCAAGTAAGCTTTTAAGAACCTTCTTATATTTTAAATTATTTTTTAAATTTCTAGGAAGGTCTGTAAACCTTTTAGTTTGAACGCCAATTGACTCTGGTCTTCCAGGTATATTGGACTTATTATAAAGCATGAAAAGAGGGTACTCTTGATCAATCTTGCCTCTACTGAGCATGGCAAGTTTGTTGCAAAAATCAAGCCCAGCCTGCGTCCCCATTCCTCCTAATATACCAATCATGATTATTTATACTTTTTAATATTGTTATAAATTTGTTCTGTTTTCATTTCACAAGGGTTGATTAATACCCCTCATGAAGACTAAAACCAAGCAACCATTTATTGTGTGTGATGAATGTTTTGAACCTGGTTCAAAAGATATAAAATCACCTTTTTTAAAAATTTTTCCATCTGGATCTATTAACTCTCCATCTAGCATTAAAAATTCTTCAAAACCTGTATGTTCATGAGGTAGACTTTTTGCACCAGGTTCCATTTTCAAAACATATGTTCCTTGACCACTATTCTCTCTATTATAGCTAATTTTATGCCAGCTCATGCCAGGCACAACCGCTCCATAGTTATCAAATGGTATAAATTCAATATCGTTTAGATTTGTTATTTTTCTTTTAATCATAATTGATATATTCAATCATTATTAATTATTAATGAATATGCAAGATATATTTGCTGAAGATGTTGGTAGTGGAATTCCTTTAGTTTTAGTCCATGGTTTTTTAGGTTCTTCTGAAATGTGGAGGCCACAAATAAATTTCTTTAAAGAGAATTATAGAGTTATTGTGCCAGCACTTCCAGGTTTTGGAAAAAGCAATAAAGTTAACTCATGTAAGTCAATTGAATGTATGGCTAAATCCATATTGACATCTTTGGATAAAAAGAAAATAGAACATTTTTATTTATTAGGTCACTCAATGGGTGGCATGATAGTGCAAGAAATAGTTAAGTTAGCAGGTGAAAAAATATTAAAGTTAATTTGTTATGGTACAGGACCTAGAGGAAATATACCTGGTAGATTTGAAACTATAGATGTTTCTAGAGAAAAACTAAAAACTAATGGACTGGAAAATACAGCTTATAGAATTGCAAAAACATGGTTCATTGAAGAGGACAAAGCTAAATATTTTTACTTATGTGAAGAAGCTGGAAAACAAACTTCTATAGAGGCTGCAGACAATGGATTAGTTGCTATGAAAAATTGGGATGGAGTTAAAAATTTACAAAATATTAAAAATGAAACATTAATAGTTTGGGGAGATCAAGATAAGGCTTATAATTTTAATCAAGTAGAAACTCTGAATAATAATATTCCTAGTAGTAATTTAAAAATAATTAAAGGAAGCTCTCATAATGTTCATTTAGAGAAGCCGGATGAATTTAATACAATAGTGAGTGAATTTCTTAAAAAAAACTGATTGGTATTGGCTGAAATATTTAGCTAAATAATTAAAAAATTAATTTAATTAAAAAATCGCAGCCAATAGAAAGTGTGAATATTATGCAGTTTTTAAATTTACCGCTGAAGGACCTTTTGGACCATCTTCAACTTCAAAAGTCAAAGCTTGACCTTCATCTAAACCGTTCATACCAGCATCTCTTACAGCTGAAACGTGAACGAATACATCTTTTTCTTTATCTTCTCTTTCAATAAAACCAAAACCTTTAGTTGGATTGAACCATTTTACTTTTCCTTGTAGACTCATATTTATCTTCTTACTTTTTATTGTGTTACTTTTATTACTTATAATTAAGTAATTGACGCTTTGTTTAGATTTATTGAGGTTTTGTCAACTAAATTTAAAAATTTGAATAATTAAAGACTTATTTGTTGCTAATTAGCATGGTCATATAAATAGAGTTGATATCTTTTTTATAGTGCGAGAAGGGTTCACAGGGCTCAAAACCACACTTATTAAATAATTTTCTAGCGGTTAAGAAGAAGTCACCAGCACCAGTTTCCAAACTTAATCTTTTAATATTAAGTTTTTTTGCCTCATTAATTAGATGATTTATGACTTTTGTGCCATTTCCATTGCCTCTAAAGTTGTCACTAACCCTTATAGATTTGAATTCACCATGTTCTTTATCTAGAAATTTTAATGCACCGCTACCCATTAAGTCACTTTCTTCCCATAAGCTCCAAAATTTAATAGTTGGGTCTTTTAATCCAGCTATATCAAGTACGTGAGCACTCCCTTCAGGTGATACAGATCTTAACTCAATGAAATGTTTGATAAGAAACTCATGAACTTCTGGATTATCAAAATTTCCTTCGATTGATTTTAACATTTGAATAATATCTAGTTAAGAAGGGTTGTTAGGTGACCCATTTTTCTTTTTTGTTTAATTTCTTTCTTAAGATAATCAAAAAAAAATTCTTTTTCATTATGTTCTTTATTTCTGTAATTAGTAATTTGATCACCAATTATATTTGTCATCATTGCATTCGATATTTTTTTAAGAGGTATTTGCTCTAACTTGCAAACAGCTCTTACATGATTTTCAAATTGACTTACATTATATGCGTTAATTGTTAAGTGTCCTGAGTTATGAACTCTTGGTGCAATTTCATTTACATAAAGGTTATCATTTCTATCAATGAAAAACTCAACACACAAAGTTCCAACATATTTTAATTCTTCAGAAATTTGAGTTGCCCACAGTTTTGATTGTTCTAAGATTTTATCACTAATCTCCGCTGGAATTTTAGAGTTTTTCAAAATTTGGTCTTCATGTACATTCTCAATAGGATCATAAATTTCATATTTTTGATCACTAAAACGAGTAATAATTATAGAGATTTCTTTTTTTAATTTTACTAATTTTTCTAAAATATAACCTTTTGAATAATCAACATCAATTGAATCTAAATTTTCTAAACTACTAATTGGGTGTTGTCCTTTACCATCATATCCTAGAGTTGTAGTTTTAAGTATACCTGGCAGTAAATCTTGAACTGATTCCATTTCAGATTTTTTTTCAATAGATACATACCGTGTAGTTCTTATATTTAAATTATTGATAAAATCTTTTTCTGCTAATCTATGTTGAATTATTCTATTTACAGAAGGTTTTGGTAAAACAGGTTTTATTTTATTAATTTCATTTAATGTTTCATATGGAATATTTTCAAATTCATAAGTGACAACATCAACTTTATTCAAAAACTCTTCAATCTTGTTTTGATCATTATATTGACCGTGTACAAAATCATTAGAAAAATTTTGTGCAGGGGCATCAATATCATCACAAAAAATAACTGTTTTAATTTCAAGTTTATTTGCAGCAATAGCAAGCATACTACCTAACTGACCTCCACCTATAATTCCAAGAATTGGTCTAGACATATTTTAAAACGATTTTGGTTTTTTTTTAACAGATTTGCTTTGACTTAAACGGAACTGGTTTAATTTTTTTTTGACAGTCAAATCACTAAGACCGATAATAGATGCAGCTAACAAAGCAGCATTAATTGCACCATCTTCTCCAATTGCCAATGTTCCAACTGGTATTCCTTTTGGCATTTGTGCTATAGATAAAAGGCTATCAAGACCCTTTAGCTTTTTACTTTCAATTGGAACTCCTAGTACAGGTAGAGATGTAAGGGCTGAAATCATTCCTGGTAAATGTGCAGATCCACCAGCTCCAGCAATAATTACTGCGATACCATTCTTTTCAGCATTAACGGCAAATTCATACATCCTATTAGGGGTTCTATGAGCCGATATTATGTTTGTTTCAAATTTTATATTTAATTTTTTAAGAATATTTTGGCAAAATATCATAGTTTTGTAGTCAGATTGACTACCCATAACTACCGATACTTTGTTTAATTTATTTTTAGTCATTTGTTGAAATTTTATTCTAACATAAATTGTTATTTCAAATTAAGTCTAAAATTTCAATAAAATTAATAGAATTTATCTATCTTATTGATATTCTTTAAAACAAATAAGATCACAATGAATTTTAAAATTGATAATTTACAATATTGTAACTGGTCTAGAGAAATCTTTCAGATCAATAAACAGGCAGGACTGGACGCAATTCACGTAACCATTGTTTATCACGAAGATTTTGATGAGCTAAAAACAGTATTAAAAAATTGGGAAAACTACTTTTCAGAAAATTCTGACTTAATTTTTCATGGCAAAAGTTTTAAAGATATTGAAAAAGCTAAATCTGAAAATAAAACTGCAGTTTTTTTTGGTTTTCAAAATTGCTCACCCATAGAAGATGACATTGGATTAGTTGAAAAGGTTTACGATTTAGGATGTAGGTTTATGCAGCTTACTTATAACAATCAGTCCTTACTAGCGACAGGATGTTATGAGGCAATAGATAGTGGGGTTACTAATTTTGGCAAAGAGGTAATTAAAGAAATGAATAGACTAGGTCTTGTAATAGATATGTCTCATTCAGCAGAAAAAAGTACAATTGATGCAATCAAGATAAGTGAAAAACCGATTGCAATAACTCATGCAAACCCTTTATTTTGGCATCCAGCTAAGAGAAACAAGTCAAACGAACTATTAAAAATTTTATCCGAACATAAAGGAATGTTGGGTCTATCTTTATATCCTCATCATTTAAAAAATGGAACAGATTGCTCTTTAGAAAGCTTTTGTGAAATGACAGCCAAGACAGCTGAGATTATGGGAGTTGAAAAAATTGGAATAGGTTCAGATCTTTGTTTAAACCAACCAGATACTATTGTTGAGTGGATGAGAAATGGTACTTGGACTAAAAGCAAAAATTATGGAGAAGGATCAAAAAACAAACCTGGTTTTCCAAAACAACCTGATTGGTTTTTAGATGCAAGAGGGTTTGAAAATTTAGAGGTAGGACTTAAAAAAGTTGGTTTTTCAGAAAGTGAAGTTAATGGAATTCTTGGAAACAACTGGTACAATTTTTACAAAGAAATGAACTAATGAATATCTCTTTAAGAGACCCCAATGTAGTAATGAAATTATCAAGACTAGGGTCTTTTCATCAATCTAAACTTTCATTTTTAAGAAGTTTTTTAAAAGAGTTTAAAGATTGGGATTATAAAAGAGATTTATTTGAATTAAATGAACATGGTTATGGCACTGCGGTTTATTCATTTAAGAAAAAAAATAGAGTGTATTCATTAATTTGTTTTGCAAACGAATTGGATGAAAATGAAAGATCAGACAGGGTTATAGCTACTAAATGGGATGCAGCTTTTACGCTTTTTGATGGTGTTCCTTTAAAACAAGATATTGAAAGATTAAAAAACGAAGTACCAAAACAAGAGTTTGGCAGACTTTCATATAAAGAGTTAACCCTTTCAAGAGCTAATAAATCAGTTAGAGTTTTCAATCATGTGGTTGAATGTTTAAGCGAAGGTAAGCAGCCTGATAATGACTTAATAACTAGCGTTGGTTATTTATATAGAACAACTGCAGTTTACGGGTCAGGTAAATTTGGCTTAGCAGATAGGTTTAGAATTAAAGATAGAGAAGAAATATATGGCCCTTTTAGATTGGAAATGATGTTGGTATATTTAGTTAGGCAATTTACATTTAATCAAGTTAATCACGTTGCAAAAAGTAAGAACCCAAAAAAAGCTGTAAGTCTTGATATAAATATTTGTAAAAGTTTAGGAATAGGAAATTCTACGGGTCTAGGAATGGCTCCGTTTATTGTTAACCATCCAACTCTGTTAAATAATTGGATTTCTGCAAGGGAGATTTCTTTAAAAAAAATAAGAGAGATAAAAACAATATCAGAGAAAGATAAAAACTTATTTTTAGAATGTTTAAAAAAATCAATAAAGAATATCACTTCTTGGAATACAGAAAGTCAGTATCAAATAAATAAAATTAAATCTTTATTAAAAGATCTTAATGAATTTATTGTCTATCTAGATGACGATTTTAATTTTGAGCAAGATTATGCTTTTAATGAATTGTATCTGTATTTAGAAAAAGAATATTGTGAGGAGTGTATTGAATATGTCGTCTCAATGATGATGGAGCCTTATGATGATATTACTTCACCTTTAATTAAAGAAATGAGTTCTGAAGAAGAAAAATATTTTAATATTCCAACTGAGAGAACAGTAGAAGAGTTAAAGCTGATTTTAGAAAAAAAATATCCAGATATCTTAACTATAGATTTTTCTAAAGATGAAAATAATTTAAATTTTTGGTTTATCTCAAAAAATAAAGAAGAGCCAAGACTAGCAAATAGATTTGATGAAGTGGGCGCTGAGTTAGAGCAACCCCTAGCAATAGCAAGAGACATTAAAAAACTTTATGAATTGTTATCGGTTACCAAAAATAGCTGGACCATTGCTAAATTTTTATCAACCAATAATGAATTAAGACATGTTGTTAGAAGAGCATTTATAGTAGAAAAATTTCCTTATTCTGAAATACAAGATAATACCATTGGTCAAAAAATAATGCCTATTGATATGCTGAGACTAAAGTTATCATTTTTTGGCGCTTTAAAATTTGATCCACGTTCTGATAAATGGTTAAGAATATGTATGTTTCAAGGAGCACCCTTACCAGAGCAATTAAAAAACTATGATGAACATTGGGTTTATAATTAATTAAAATGAGATCATTAAGCGAAATAGATACAGTTTCTAAAAGATCGAGTAGGGCTGCTGGATATTCATGGGGTATTGCGGAAGAGATTGGAAAAAATATAAGACTACTTGAGATTTTTAGCCTACCTGGAATTAAAAATTTAAATAGTTTTTTTAAGAAAAAAAAAGAATTAAGGTTAGAGAACATAAGCATCATAAAACAAGACAATGAGGCTAATAAAAATGAATATTGTCCAATAATTGCAGGGGTAAATTTTTTAGATCAGATTAAAACTTTAGAAACTTTAAAAGAGATAACGTTTAAAAAAGTCTCATATCCATTACTTTTCTTACCATTTGTAAGTAGGGCAGCTGAGGTGATTGGTAAGAGAATATTTTTAAAAATGGATGACAGGGAGTTTTTATTAAACTTTAATAACAATATTTATTCTAATTACACTAAAAACGAAATCATCGTATCTGCTGAAAATATTTATTTAAAAGTTTTAGAAAATAGAGACTCGTTTGAAGAAAAAGAATGGAATGAACTCTATAAGCTTTCAGAAGAAACTTTTGTTGAAGAAAATGAAAGTTTAAAACAAGGTGGAGCAGGCGCTGGTCTTACTGATAATGACTAAAGACTTTGATGATCAAACTAATAATGATGAAGAGGTTCTTCAATTAGATAATTTTTGTGAAGAGTGCAAAAAAGAAGACGAAAGTGTTTCTCAAAATTTGATTTTAACAGGATTTAAGACCTGTAATTCTTGTAAACTTTCAAAAACTATATTTCCAATTTAACTAATATTACTAATGGGTAGAACATTCATCTTGCTCATTACAAAAGATATTGAAAGAAAAGCAATTATTAAAAAAGCTAAAAAGACTATTCCAAATGATTTAAAATTAGACTTTAGATTTAAAACTTGTTTTGTTGAAATGATTAATCCTGCAAATATCCAGAACTGAGTTAGAAATATTATCGGGATCATTAAATCTGGTGTTACAGCAAAAAATCTTAAAAGTCCTGGTGCATGAGCAAACCCTACAGCTGTTAGAACTTTTTTAAATGGAACTTTAGTTTCTTTGTCTGGAAATAATTTTACACCAATAACGTAAATAAATAGTCCCCATACAAACCAAGTAAGAATGGCAGTTAAGCCAGACATTGCAACAGCAGTTTTAATAACAGTATTTGCAGCAACAGCCCCAGCTAAGCCATCTAATATCATGATAAGGCCTGCAAAATATATTGCAGCTTCACCAAAGTTCTTATTATCTTTGTAAAGAGTTTTATCTAATTTTATAGACCGAACAATTATATTTAAAAATTGACCAAACATTATTTATTTTTTCTATTCTTTTGTGCTTTGTAAGAAACAAATAGTGGAAAGAGTATTAAAGCAATTACTATTATTATGCAAATTGCGATTAGGAATGATTTTGTCATTATTAGTGGGGGAGAATTAATCTCCCCCAAATAATTAATTTAACCTTTAACGACTTCTCTTGTATTTGCGTTATAAGATTCTGTAAATGGCATATCTACTACCACCGCATCAACAGGTGTTCCTGGAGTGTCAGAATATTCTGCAGGTAAGTGAACTTTGTATTTAGTTCCAGCTTTTCCTTTAGGAAATCCGTTTGCATTTAATGTTCCATCAAATGGTACATATCCCATTGCAATATTTTGACCTTTCTCAGGATGATACCAAGGTGAAGTAATAAACCCAACTGGATCACCACCATTCTCAGGTGATACTAACCAGAAGTCTGGAGCATATTCTTCAATTGGTTTTCCACCCATTTCAAGTCCAACTAGTTGAAGTTTATAGGGTTTTTTTCCATCCTTAATTTCAGCACCCATTTTCTCTAATGCAGCTTTTCCAACATAATCAGCTTTTTTATTCCACTCACCTTTACCAGCTAATGAAACTTGGTAACCAAGGTTACACTGAAAAGGATTGTGTTGATGATCCATATCCTGACCCCAAGAAAGAATTCCAGCTTGAATTCTTCTATGGTGAGCAGGAGCTATAACCATTAAGCTATGTTTTTTACCAGCTTCAAGAACAGCATTCCACATATCATCAGCATATTTAGTTGCTTCTCTTAAGTAAATTTCATAACCAGCTTCACCCGAGAAACCAGATTGTGAAATTACACAACTTCTTCCACCAACTTTAACTTCAGCTAATCCATAGAAAGGCATATTGTCGAAATCAACTTGATCTCCACAAAGATCTTTCATTAAAGCTTTTGATTTAGGTCCTTGAATTTGTACCGGACAAACATCAATCTCTTCAATAGTACAATCAAATCTTCCATCAGCATTAACACCTTGAAGATACATACCAATATCAGAGTCTGATAATGAGAACCAAAATTCATCTTTAGAAATTCTAAGAAGAATAGGATCATTTAAAACTCCACCATATGCATTACAAAGAATTACATATCTTGCTCTCATAGGTGAGATTTTAGTTGCATCTCTAGTTATTACGTAGTCTGTAAACTTTTCTGCATCAGGACCTTTAACTCTAATTTGTCTTTCAACAGCAACGTTCCACATCGTAACATGATTTTTAATTGCTTCGTATTCTACCATCGCTCCACCATCTTCGGGTTTTACATAACCTCTTGGGTGATAAATACGATTGTAAACAGTTGCTCTCCAACAACCAGCTTCCATTGATAGATGCCAGTATGGAGATTTTCTTACTCTTGTTGAAATTAACATTTCAACTTTTGTAGGCCCACTCTGTCTTAAGTTATATGGTACTTCAC
>CAJQTI010000046.1 GCA_905618915.1 uncultured Candidatus Pelagibacter sp.
ACTCGTTGCTTCTAATCCCTCGAAAAGCTCTTGTTCAGTAGTTTTTACATTTGGCTCAGTTTCATTGTTTCTATATAATTGAACAATTGCATAAGGTTCATCAACACCAGCACCGAAAAAGCCTCTGGGCCTGTGATATTTAAAGCTTCTTCCAATTAAATGAACTCCATTAGCAAGCAGTGCGGATGCTAAAGTATCACCCTCATAACCAAAGTAATTTTTTCCATTAAACTTAAACGATAACTTTTTATCTCTATTTATTAATCCAATGTTATCTAGTCTATAATTTTGAGTCATATTAGATATCTTCGTGAGCTTTAACTGTTTTAAATATTTCGTGAGTTGCTGTGTCTCTTTCTACTTTAATCCACTGCCTACATCCTGATATATGCTGCCATAACTCTTTGTGTTTTCCTCTTAAGCTTTTTCTATAATAAACAAAGTTATCCCAGTCTTGGTCAGAAATTTCTTTATTTAACTCTGGTCTTTTAACAGTTGCATCACCACCATAGGAAAATTCATTTTGCGATCTCATTCCACAGTGAGGACATTTAATATGTAACATTTATGAAATCCAAGTCTTTGTTCCAAGTCCTTTTTCATCAAGTAAGTGACCCGTATTAAATCTACTTAAACTATAGCCTTCATTTAATTTATGAACTCTATCTTGTGCAATTGTATGAGCAAATGTCCATCCCGATGCCGGTGTGGCTTTAAACCCACCATAACACCATCCACAGTTTAAATATAATCCTTCAATATGAGTTTTATCAATAATGGGTGAGCCATCCATAGACATATCCATAATCCCTCCCCAAGTTCTAAGCATTTTTAATTTACTTAGGAATGGCATCATTGCAATTCCTTCTGTTAAAACATGTTGCAGTGTAGGTAGGTTTCCTCTTTGGGCATAACTATTATATCCATCTAGATCACCTCCCATTACCATTTCACCTTTATCAGATTGACTAATATAAAAATGTCCTGCCCCAAAAGTAACCACACTATCCAACACAGGCTTTACAGGTTCTGTAACACATGCCTGAAGAAGATGAGTTTCTACCGGTATTGTCATATTTAGTTTTTCAGCTAAAATATTTGTGCTACCTGCAACACATAAACCAATTTTCTTAACTTTAATATCTCCTCGTGAAGTTCTCACTCCTTGAATTTTTCCACCCACAACATCAAAACCTGTTACCTCACAATTTTGAATTATATCTACACCCATTGAATCTGCTTGACGAGCATAACCCCATGCAACAGCATCATGCCTAGCTGTTCCTGCGCTTGGTTGCATTAATCCACCAAATATAGGAAATCTTACATTGTCTGAAAAATCTGCCATTGGAATAATTTCTTTTACTTCTTCTCTATTTAAAAGAACTGCATCAATACCATTTAGGCGCATTGAGTTTCCTCTTCTTGCAAAAACATTCATTTGGGCATCTGAGTGTGCAAGATTAATTATTCCTCTTGGAGAAAACATTACATTGTAATTTAAATCCTGGCTCATCTTTCTCCATAGATCCATTCCAAACTCACTGAACAAAGCATTGTCATCATGCATATAGTTTGATCTAATGATTGTTGTATTTCTTCCCATATTTCCACCACCAAGCCATCCTTTTTCAATAATAGCTACATTCGTAATGTTATGTTCTTTTGCAAGGTAATATGCGGTAGCTAGGCCATGGCCTCCACCTCCAATAATAACAACATCATATTCTTTTTTTGGGGTAGCGTCTTTCCAAGCTAAGTCCCACTTTTGATGACCGGAGAAGGCATTTTTTATTAGGTTAAATATTGAATATTTTTGCATCAATTAATTTTATCTAAAAGAATATAAATAGTTATTATTATTTTTATATATAATTTTTATAAGTTTTAAAAATTCATAAAAGAAGATACTAATTCTTCAAATAAATTTTAATTTATAGGAGTTTTAAATGAGCGAAGTTAAATCAGACATTCAGATAGCTAGAGAAGCTAAAATGCAACCTATAAATGATATTTTAGCTAAGATAAATGTACCCGATGAAAGTACTGCATTCAGCCCAATGGGAAGACACATTGCAAAGATTAATTTAGAATATTTAGATACTTTAAAAGATAAACCAAATGGAAAACTTATATTAGTAACAGCGATCACTCCCACTCCAGCTGGTGAAGGTAAAACTACAACTTCAGTTGGTTTAAATGATGGTCTAAATAAAATTGGAAAAAAATCTATTGTTTGTTTAAGAGAACCAAGCCTTGGTCCCTCTTTTGGAATGAAAGGTGGAGCAGCAGGTGGTGGTTATGCTCAAGTGGTTCCAATGGAACAAATTAATTTACATTTCACTGGAGACTTTCACGCAATTACATCGGCTCATAATTTGTTATCAGCCTTAATTGATAATCACATCTATTGGGGAAATAAATTGGATATTGATGTTAGAAGAATTGCATGGAAAAGAGTTATGGATATGAACGATCGTTCTTTAAGATCTATAAATATAAATTTAGGTGGAGTTGCAAATGGTTTTCCAAGAGAAGATGGTTTTGATATAACTGTTGCATCTGAAATCATGGCAATCTTCTGTTTATCAAATGATTTAGAAGATTTAGAAAAAAGAATAGGGAATATTACAATTGCCTATACTAGAGATAAAAAACCTGTTTATGCTAAAGATTTAAAAGCACAAGGTCCGATGACTGTATTATTAAAAGATGCGATTAGACCTAATGTTACCCAAACTTTAGAAAATAATCCTGCAATTATTCATGGTGGTCCTTTTGCTAATATTGCACACGGTTGTAATTCTGTAATTGCAACAAAGACTGGGCTAAAACTTGCTGACTATGTGGTTACTGAAGCAGGATTTGGTGCAGACTTAGGTGCAGAAAAATTTCTTGATATTAAATGTAGAAAATCAGATTTAAAACCTAGCTGTGTCGTAATTGTTGCAACTATTAGAGCATTAAAAATGCATGGTGGTGTAGCAAAAGATGATCTTAAAACAGAAAATGTAGAAGCTTTAAAAAAAGGTTTAGTTAACCTTCAAAGACACGTGGAAAATGTTAAAAAATTTGGTTTACCCGTTGCAGTAGCTGTTAATCATTTTATTAAAGATACAGATAACGAAGTAAAAGCTTTGATAGAATTTTGTGACACTATTGGTGTTAAAGCAAGTCTCTGTACTCATTGGGCAAATGGTGGTGAAGGTACAAAAGAACTTGCAAGCCATGTAGCTGAATTATGTGAGAAAAATGAAGATAAATTCAAATTCTTATATGAAAGCAAAACTCCTCTATTTAAAAAGATAGAAATAATTGCCAAAGAAATTTATAGAGCAGATGAAGTTATTGCTGATACTAAAATTAGAGATCAATTAAAAAGCTTTGAAGATGCTGGTTACGGAGATTTCCCGATTTGTATTGCTAAAACACAATACAGTTTTTCAACAGACCCAAGCTTAAAAGGTGCACCAACAGGTCATGCTTTACCAATTAGAGAAATTAAACTCTCTTCAGGAGCAGAGTTTATTGTTGTTATATGTGGAGCTGTTATGACTATGCCTGGACTACCAAGAGTTCCAGCAGCAGACTCAATTAAGCTAAATAAAGACGGTGAAATTGAAGGTCTGTTTTAAAAATTAGTTACGTATATAATTAAGCCAATTTCTAACTTCACAGGTTCTATTATTAAAATCCAATAGTTCGTTTTGAGATTTTATATATGAGATATGGCTTTCATACTCTTCTTCATTTAAAAAATTTTTATTTACAAATAATCGCTGTTTACGACCATCAATAAGTTTAAGCATCTGAAAATATTCATAATCAGGATGATACTGTAAGCCGATAATTTCAGAATTTCCTGCGTTAAAGCTAACACCCATTACATTATTAACTTTATCACTTGATAAAAGAATAGCATTTTTTGGCAATTCACTTACTTCATCAAAATTAAATGCTGGTGATGTAAAAGTCTTTTTTTTATCTTTATATATAAAATGCTTCTCACCTTTATTGTTAATGATTATATCTGATGCAATCCCAATATGAGCACCATTTTTTCCAGGGTTT
Organism: uncultured Candidatus Pelagibacter sp.; assembly: GCA_905618915.1. Lineage (GTDB taxonomy): Bacteria > Pseudomonadota > Alphaproteobacteria > Pelagibacterales > Pelagibacteraceae > Pelagibacter. The sequence continues at coordinate 4,072 of CAJQTI010000046.1, forward strand.
ACTTTGCCTCCAGCTGCTGTTGAGCAGACTTGTAATCCCCAACAAATTGCCAAAATCCTCTTTTTTTGAGTAAAACAATTAGAGGCAAAATTGATATGTTTCTTAATTACATCTGTCATATCATTTAATCTCATTGCACCACCAGTAAACACAATACCATTATATTTACTAATATCTTTTAAAGCGTTTGTTGTTTCATCATCGTGACCAGGATTTATAATTTTAGTAATTGCAGATGGTTCTATTTTTAAAATTAAATTTTTTAAATTATCTGCTGCAGAAGCTCCAGCTGCTTTAATAAAAAACTCACTATCTTCTCTAATATTTCCTTCAACAATTAAAATATTTAAATCACTCATTAAAATAATTTACCACTCATGCTATGCTGGTACATTATCCTCATATCATCTACAGTTAATTTTTTTGGATTTCCTCCAGTAGATGGATCTGCTAAAGCCATTTTTGATAATCTATCAATATCAAAGTCCTTTTCATCAATCACTTCTGATAATTTATGAGGCATATCTAATTTTTTTCTTAAATCTAAAACCCAGTTAACAAAACCATCAAAAGATCTATCTTTAAGTTCTAAATAATCACAAATTTTTATTATTTTCTTTTCAATTGCATCTTTATTAAATGTTAATACGTAAGGCATGAATATTGCATTGGATAAACCATGATGAATATTATTTAAAGCATTTACTGGATGGCTTAATGAATGAATTGCCCCTAATCCTTTTTGAAATGCTGTTGATCCCATACTAGCTGCTGTTAACATGTTTTGTCGTGCTTCAATATTTGATCCATTGTTAAATGCTTCAAATAACCATTCATTAATTAATCTCATACCCTCTAAAGCAATTCCATCAGCCATTGGGTGATATCCTGGGGCGCAATATGCTTCTAAATTGTGAGCTAGTGCATCCATACCGGTTGCAGCTGTAATCTTTGCGGGCAAACTAAGTGTTAATACCGGATCTAAAATAACTATTGAAGGTAAAAATTTAGGATGAAAAATTATATTTTTTACACCAGTTTCTTCATTTAAAATTACAGATGCTCGTCCTGTTTCTGATCCTGTTCCAGCAGTTGTTGGTACAGCAATAATTGGTGCAATTTTGTCAGAGTTTGCTTTGGTCCAATTATCGCCAACATCTTCAAAATCCCAAATAGGTAGGGTTTGACCTGACATAAATGCAATTGCTTTACCAACATCTAAGCCGCTACCCCCTCCAAAAGCTATTACTCCATCACAATTATTTTTATTATAATAATCAGCACCCTCTGTTACATTGGTGCCAGTTGGATTACCCACAACATCTGAATATAATTTAGTTGAAATACCACCTTCTTTTAGATCATTTAAAACATTGATTACAATTTGTGATTTAGCTAAACCACTATCAGTTACTAACAATGGTTTATTGATGTTTAAAGTTTTGCAAGCAATACTTAGATCTTTAATTCTATCTTTTCCAACCCACATAGTTGTTGGATAATTCCAATTTGACTTCATTTACTGGTTTTTTTAATTTTTATTTTTTTTAATTTCTTCCTCACAAAATTTCTTAGCTTCTTCAAGATCTGTAATTTTTGATTTAGATAATTTTTGACTTCCAGCTAGGCAGGCATCGACAGCTCTTTTTAAATTATAATCACTAAAATTTAGAATAACTACCATTCCAAGCACTATAAAAACAAATATTAATATATTTTTTACCATTGAATTTCTAATTTCTTATTTTCACATATAGTGTTTAGCATACTAAACATTAATGGAAAATGTTTAGAATTAAGATCTTGTAAAATTTTAGGTCCAATTTCTAATGCAAGTTGCGCACCCTCTACTGTAATATTTTTCATAAATTTTTCTTTAGCTTCTTTATATAGATATCCTTCACCTAAATATTTTCCCATCAAACTATTTCTTCCCCCTATTGCACTTACATATAAATCACCTAAACCAGCTAAACCATAAACTGTATCTGCTCTACCCCCATAAAAAGAAACAAATTCAACCATTTCAGAAATTGATCTATGAATTAATGAGGCCGATGTATTTAAATAATATTTAGATTGAATTTCTTTAGGTGCTTTTGAATTGCTTAATCCCTCAGAAGCTCCAATCAACATTGAATAAATATTTTTAATTGCACCTGATAACTCGATACCAGTTAAATCATCTGATACTTCTGTTGAATAATAATTTGTTGATATAATTTTTTTTAATTTTTCTGTTTCTTTAATATCTGGGTTTGCAATAACCGTTCCAGTTCTCATTTTATATGCAAGACCTGCTGCTAAACAAGGTCCTTTGATTGCTGAAATATTTACTTCTCCATGACCTTTTTCCTTGAGAAGTTTTTTAATTTTATCTGAAAGTGTTATTAGTTCATTGTCCTCTATGGCTAAACCTTTTGTTAATAAAATAATGGGAGTATTTTTTTTATAATTTTCTGATATTTGATTAACAAACCATTCAATTCCTACAGAGCTAACTCCAGCAACAATTATATCTACCTCACCTTCAAGTATTGATTGTAATTTTTCAAATTTTTCTACCTTCAATTTTGCCGGTAATTTAATATTTAAGGCAGGGTGAAGATTATTATTTGATTTAATATTGTTTATTAAATCATCTTCTAAATGCGTACCAACAAGTGTTACCTCATTCTGGTTTTCAAGGCATGGCACAGCGAATGCTGACCCCATTGCTCCAGCACCAATAATAATAATTTTTTTCATAATACTGTATTTTTTTATATTAATTTTTAGCATTTTGTTGGTAAAGTACAGTTATAAATTTATTATAGAGAGGTAATTTTATGACAAAAGTAGCAATTATTGGTGCTGGGCCTTGTGGTTTATCAGCTTTAAGATCTTTTGAACAAGCTGAAAAAAAAGGTGAAAAAATACCTGAAATAGTTTGTTTTGATAAACAAGAAGATTGGGGAGGATTATGGAACTACAGTTGGAGAACAGGTTCCGATCAATACGGTGACCCTGTACCTAATAGTATGTATAGGTATCTTTGGTCAAATGGCCCTAAAGAATGTCTTGAATTTGCTGACTATTCTTTTGATGAACATTTCGGAAAACCTATTCCATCTTTTCCACCTAGAGAAGTTTTGTACGATTATATTTTGGGTAGAATAAAAAAAGGTAATTCAAAAAATAAAGTAAAATTTAGCACTACAGTTACTAATGTTGTTTATAATGGTAATAATTTTGAAGTTACTTATCGTGATAAAAAAAAAGCTACCTCTTCAACAGATATTTTTGATTATGTTATTATAGCTAATGGACATTTTTCTGTTCCGTTCATTCCAGAATATCCTGGTATGAAAGCTTTTCCTGGTAGAATAATGCACTCTCATGATTTTAGAGATGCAGAAGAATTTAGAGATAAAAATGTAGTTGTTTTAGGAAGTAGTTACTCTGCAGAAGATGTGGCTCTTCAGTGTCATAAGTATGGAGCAAAAAGTGTGACAATAGCTTATAGGCATAATCCAATGGGATTTAATTGGCCAAAAGGAATGAAAGAAGTTTATCACCTAGATAGACTTGAAGGCAATAAAGCAATTTTTAAAGATGGGTATGTGCAAGAAGCAGATGCTGTAATTTTATGTACAGGTTATCTTCATCATTTTCCTTTTTTATCTGAAGATTTAAAATTAAATACAGGAAATAGATTGTATCCACCAAAGTTATATAAAGGTGTGGTTTGGCAGAATAATCACAAATTAATTTACCTAGGCATGCAAGATCAATTTCATACTTTTAATATGTTTGATTGTCAGGCTTGGTTCGCTAGAGATGTTGTAATGGGAAAAATTAAAGTTCCAAGTGATTCAGAGATTGAAAAAGATATAAATAAATGGGTATCGATGGAAGAAAAATTAGAAAGTGCCGATCAAATGATAGATTTTCAAACTGAGTATACAAAAGAACTTCATACTTTTTCTGATTATCCAAAAATTGATTTTGAATTGATTAGAAAAACTTTTAAAGAATGGGAGCACCATAAAGTAGAAAATATTATGACTTATAGAAATAAGTCTTTTTCTTCACCAGTAACTGGATCAGTTGGTCCAAAACATCATACTGATTGGGAAGTTGCAATGGACGATTCTTTAAAAACTTTTTTAGATCAACCAAAATAATGATTTTTTAAACTTGTTGAAGTTTTTCAATAGATCGTTTTCTAAAGTTGAATATTTTAACTAATCTATACCAAGGTGTTTTTTTCTTTGCCCTACCCATGTTCGAATTAGATGATCAAATACTAAACCTATAAAAGCAACACAAAGACCTAGTGTTAGTCCTATACCCGCACCTTTTTTATCAGATATAGCTTTTAAAATATATTGTCCCAAATCCTCCGTTCCAATAAATGCTCCAATAATTACCATAAATAAAGCAAATACAATTGTTTGATTTAAGCCAAGCATCATATGAGGTAGTGCTAAGGGGAATTCTATTTTCAACAACCTTTGTATTTTTGTTACACCTGACATTGAAGCTGCATCATGTAAAGAAGGTGGAACGCTTCTTAATCCTTCAATCGTGTACCTTGTTGCAGGTATAGTTGCGTAAACAACTACTGCAATTAATACCGATGTATCCGTAACTCCAAAAAGCATCATTACTGGAATTAAATATACAAATGAAGGGAATGTTTGAAAAATATCACAAACTCCCAACATAAAATTTGTGGAATGCTTATTCTGAAAACATAAAGTTCCAACAGTAAAACCAATTACACAAGATAGGATAACTCCAAAAGTTGCCATGTATGTAGTAACTAAAGCTCTGTCCCACCATGGACTTAATGCTATAAATAATGTTAATCCTCCAACTACAATAGCTGAACGTATTCCACCAATTATATAACCTGCTCCCATAACTAGAACAAAAGTTGCAACAATAGGCATACGCAAATAAGCAGCTCGCATAGGCTGCAATACATCAACTATCAACCATGTATTAAAAATTTTTAAAGTTTGAAAGAAAGTATCCCAAATCCAATCAACTCCTTTATTCCAAAAATCTGCTGTTGATATTCCTTTGTTGTGAGGAATTTCATATAAATAATTAAAACCTTCTTTAAAATAAAAAGATCCAGCATAAGCAAATATAATTCCAATCAATATTGCACCAGAAAAAAATATTATATTCTTATAACGCTGAAAAAAAGTTAGATTACCAAAATAATCTATCTGTTTATTTGCCCAAGCTAAAGACAATTTATCTAGCAATATCGCAATCAAACTAATGCACAAACCTGCTTCTAGTGCTAATCCGATGTTAAGCTGATTTAAGGCTAATAATAAATTAAATCCTAAACCTTTAGCACCTATAAAGGCTGAAATGACTGCCATAGAAAAACACACCATGATAACCTGATTCACTCCAATCAAAATGTCTCTTCTTGCAGTTGGGATTAATACTTTAAACATAAGCTGTAAATTATTACATCCACTCATTCTACCAGCTTCGATAACTTCAGGAGATACACCTCTAAGACCTAATAAAGTCAGTAGTATCATTGGTGGAACAGCCACAACCATAGTTATAATTACACCAGCATGATCACCAACTCCAAAAAGAACAATTGCAGGAACTAATACAGCGTATTGAGGCATGGTCTGCATAACTAAAAGTATTGGATATAAAGCTTTTTCAACACGTTTACTTTTGAATGCCGCAATCCCTAAGCCCAAACCAAAAATAAAAGATAGTGGTGCTGCTACCAATATAAAAGAAAGTGTTTGCATCGAAGGTTTCCATTGACCAAAAATAGAAATATAAATCATTACTATAGCAGCAAATAAAGCTAGTCCCTTGCCACTTAATTTATATCCAAGTATTGCCGCTCCCGCTGCAACAATTGTCCAAGGTAACCCTGGTAATTTTGCCCATGAATTTTCACTTATCCAATCCCAACTTGTAAATGCAACAATAGTTTCAACGCCACCTAATAAAATCTCTCTAATTAATTCTATGAGAAATGTTATAAATGAAGTTAAATTTCTTGTTATTTGCAAAACTAAAGGTTGGGTTTTAAATTCTTGAGTATCTTCATTCCAAAATTCTATTGGCATCCAATCATTCATTAAAAAAAATAATGAATCGTTTATCCAGATAGGTAGCCATCCCAGTAAAGGAGGCAATCTCCAAAAAACATCAAATGCGTAGTATCTTACTTCTGCACCAAAGAGTGTGTAAGTGCTTTGATTAGGATCTTTAATGAATTCTGCTTGACCTCTAATAAATTTATAAGTTTCTGGAACATCAATTGCAAAGCATAAAGTAAAAAATGCAACCAATAAAAATAGCCATTGAAATAATTTTGGATATTTTTTTAATAATTCCATAGTTTAATCATTACTTTTTTTTCCACCAAAAACTGTACTTATTATTTTTGATGGATGAACAGTGCCAACAATTTGATTGTTTTCATCAATTACAGATACTGACTTTTCTTGAGTTAATATTTTTTCAGCTACATTTTCAATTATTTCATTTCTTAAAACTTTTAAATCACTTAAATTTTCATTATTTGGTTTTTCCATTACATCTTCTATTTTTAAAACCTTCTCTCTAGGAACTTCTTCGGTGAATTTTTTTACGTATTCTGTGGCTGGATTTAACACAATGTTAGCTGGTGTATCCAGCTGTTCAATTATTCCATCTTTCATTATTGCGATACGATCGGCAAGTTTTAAAGCCTCATCAAAATCATGTGTGATAAACATAATTGTTTTTTGTAATTTTTCTTGGAGTCTTAAGAATTCATCCTGCATCTCTTTTCTAATTAGTGGGTCTAATGCAGAAAATGGTTCATCTAAAAACCAAATATCAGGCTCAACGGCTAATGATCGTGCAATACCTACTCTTTGCTGCTGTCCACCAGAAAGCTCTCTTGGAAAATAGTTTTCTCTTCCATCAAGACCAACAAGCTTAACCATTTCCATTGCTTTATTAATGCTATCTTTGGTTTTAATACCTTTAATTTGAAGTGGGAAAGCAATATTTTCAACAACTGTTTTATGAGGAAGCAAAGCAAAACTTTGAAACACCATTCCCATTTTATTTCTTCTAAGTTCAATCAGTTCTTTATTATTTAATGAAAGTAAATCTTGGCCTTCAATGAAAATTTTTCCTGCAGTTGCATCTGTTAATCTAGAAATACATCTTAATAATGTTGATTTTCCAGAGCCAGATAAACCCATAACAACTAACATTTCTCCTTTTAAAACTTCAAAAGAAGCATTGTTTACACCTACTATACATCCATTTTCTTGGAATATTTTAGCATCTACATTTCCATTTGCTTCTTGAAGCATTTTTTTGGCATTAGTTCCAAAAATTTTATAAACAGATTCACATTTAATTACTATATCGGTCATAATATTTTAATAAGCTATACGATATAAAAATAAAAAACACTTTTTATATTATTTGTATTTGTTCTTTCCCTCCTTAAAAATTTTTAATAAAGTAAACTCTTGTATCAATTCCAGTACTTAAGAAATTTAAAACCTCTCCACTAACAGTAATTTTTTCATCTACCCCAACATTATTTCCACTCACTGTAAAACCTGCAAAGCATTTATTATTTTCCTTGTTCCACTTAACAAATGTTTCGTCAATTTTATTTCCATTAATAGTATAAATATGATGTGCTCTAAAATTTAAAAAATTGGCACCCATAATTGCACGTTGCGGAATAATTTTTGTTGCTTTACAGACTTTTTCATACTGATCTGGAGATAATTTATAATGATCAGTTCCATCGTAGAACACTAAGATTCCTGATGGAAGACTTGAAATCAGTTCATTTTGTTTTCTTGTTTCTGCAATTCTTTCTTCTTCTTTTTTCATTTTAGCAATCAGTTCTTCACCCTCACCAAAAATATTATTTAAAATAGCAAAAGAAAAAATTACAATAATTGTTAAGATAATAAGACCTCCGAACTGTCTAACTGGCTCAGATATCTTCATTAATTTTACTAAATATGTATTTTGTAACATTTTTTAATTATTCTTGTAATTTACCATTTTTCCAAATCCCTATTTTTTCTTTTCCATCAGATCCTGTAAATGTCCCCTCTCCATTCATAAAGCCATTAGCCCATTCCCCATCATAAGTTGCACCGTTTGGAAAGGTTAAAACACCCTGTCCATTCCACACACTATTTTTAAATTCACCCTTGTAAATATATCCATTAGGCCAAGTCTCAATTCCTTGCCCCTGTTTTTGCGTACCTATCCAATTCCCTTCATAAGTTGTTTTGTCAGTGTAAGTCCATTTACCGAAACCATCTTTACAATTTCCTTCACAACCTGTCTTTCGAGCTGACACTGTTGTTGCAATTAAACAACTTAAAATTATGTAAAATAAATATTTTTTCATTTTTTTTTATTTAAGTGCATGAATAAAAAGAAATATTTTTTTCAGGATTATCACCTTTTAAACCTATTGTAATTTCATGAACTAATTCACCTGATTTTCTGTTTATTATGCCTGACTCTGAGTAATTTTTTCCTTCATCAAAGGCTTTGAATAAAACAATGTCTTTATTCACAATTTTAACTTCTAATTTTTTATTTTGTGATAAGAACAGTGACAACCCACTGATCAAAAGTTTTTCTGGTTGTTTCGCATCAATTTCAAATTTATCTAAATTTTTATCATCTAAATCTTTGGCTAAAAAAGTTTTATAATTATTTTCTGAGTTCTTAATTATTTTTTTTTCTAACTCACACACAAAACCAATTTTAATATTTTCTTGTATGTCTATATTTTTTGCAAAAGAAAAATTAAAAGCTAATAAGCTTAGAGATATATATAAAAAAAACTTTATCATTTAATTAATAAGTCCGTAAATTGAATCTGTGCGAAAGCACTATCTTAAAAAAAATCCCCCCCAACATTGTTGGGAGAGATTTCGATTTATAAACTTTTATCCTTATTTAGTAAAAGCTTGCCAAACACTCTTGTTATCAGCTAACCATTTTTTAGCCGCATCTTCATGAGTCATTTTGTCAAGGTCAACTAAAGCTGCCATTGCACCAATGTGACTTGTAGAGAATGACATTTTTTTAAATGCTCCTGCTGCTGCTGGATGTGTTTTTGGAAAATCTGCATTTACAGCTTTTTTCAAATAACCATCTGGCGAACCACATTTTCCATCACCACCATCTTCTGGTCTGCAACCAGCTGAATATGGAGGGAAGTCTATAAAAGTAAAACCAGCACCATCTGTAAAGTTTGGTGTCCAGTTGAATATTATAGTTCCTCTTCCTTCTTTTTCAGCAGATTTAAGTTCAGCCCAAAGTGCATCTGCACTTCCAGCAAATTTAACAGTCCAAAGATCTCCAAGTCCTAAAGCATCAACCCTTTGAGGTATTAAATCTCCATGCCAACTTTGTGGACCTTCTAACATTCGTCCTTTTCCACCTGAATCAGGTGTAGTAAAGTTTTTAGCACAAGCTGGATTTTTTAATGCAGTCCAGTCTGGAAGACCAGGACATAATCCTTTTTCAACAACCCAGTTTGGATATCCCATATCTTCAAGAGTTCTAGCTTCATGATCTCCCCAGTCTACTAAACCACCTTTGTCTAGTGCTGTTGTAAATGATTTACCAAACGCAGATTCCCACACTTCGTGAGATAAACTTACATCACCAATACGAATTGCTTCATAAACGGCTTGTGAGTCTGTGTTTACATATTTTACATTGTTTCCCATACTTTCAAAAATTCCACCAATAACGTGAGCCATTACAATTTGGCTTGACCAGTTATGAGTTGGAATAACGATAGGTTTTTTACTATCTGCAGCGTTAGAAACTCCAGCAAAACTTACAGCTGAAATTACTAAGGCAGATATTAATGATATTATTTTTTTCATTATATTCTCTCTCCTTAATATTAATGTTTAAGTAAGCATGTTCTCATTTATTAAATTTATAGTCAATGCCCTTTGATTATATTATGCTAACCCTCAATTATTTAAATTTACACTGGCAATGCTACATACTAGTAAAGATATTAAAAATCCTGGTTTAAGAACTTTACCATCTGGAGTTGAAAGATATTATGTAAAAGGTGGCGGTCTCTCAGTTATAGAAGTTTTACCAGATGATAAAATAGAAATCATAAATGAAGAAGGAAGACAAATTTGTGAAATAATTGTTTTTAATTCAAAAGGCAAATCTGATTTATCAATTTTAAATTTAAAAGAAAATGCAAATGCTGACTTTTCAAAAAGAGCTATTGCCAATGATGAAAAAATTTCAAAACTATTTAAGAAAAAAAAATTAGATCTTAATAAAGCAAAATCATCCATTATTTTTAATGAAGATTGTTTAATGGGAGAAAAGATTACCCTAACCTCTAAAGACAAATGTATAGTGATGATTGCTGCGCCAGGGAATGCTATGAATGTTCATGAACAAAATCCACCAACAGATTTAACCGTATTTTTAAGTAAAGCTAAATTTATAGAAACTGATGAGCAGTTTATTTTACCAGAACCTCTTAATGATCCAATAATTGAGCAACTTATAAAAAGAAGAACTGCAGAAACATATGAGGTAAAAGCTGGAGAATATATTCAGATAATTGATCCAGGTGGAAGACAATGTTCTGATTTTTTAGCTTTTGATACTCATAAATTAAATGATGGAATTCAAAGTATGTTAAATGATAAATCAACTCGAACATTTATGGGTGGTGCCTACCCTGGCCCAGGTTTATTTTCAAAGTTTTATGATGATGATCATCAGGCTATGATTGAAGTAGTTAGAGATACAGTTGGCAAACATGATACTTTTAACCTTGCTTGCACCTCAAAATATTATGAGGATATGGGTTATATGGGTCATATAAATTGTACAGACAATTTTAATAAAGGATTAGATAAATATGACATCAATTCTAGGAAAAGTTGGTCTGCAATAAATCTTTTTTTTAATACTGCAATTGACGCTAACAATGTTGCTTCGTTTGATGAACCTTACTCAAGAGCTGGTGATTATGTATTATTTAGAGCATTAAGGGATTTAACCTGTGTTTCATCTGCTTGCCCATGTGATGTGGATCCTGCAAATGGTTGGAATCCAACTGATATTTTTGTTAGGACTTATCCTAAGGAAAAAAAATATTCAAAAGCAATAGCATTTAGAATGAAAACAGACTCAGAGCCCAAACTAACTCAAGAAACTGGATTCCATAAAAGAACTTCTACCTTAACTAGAAACTTTGTTGAGTATAAAGGTTTTTGGTTAGCTAATAATTTTACAAGTTCTGGAACTATAAATGAATACACGGCTTGTAGAGAGAGTGCAATTGCAACTGACCTTTCACCTTTAAGGAAGTTTGAAATTCTAGGTCCCGATGCAGAAAATTTAATGCAATATACATTAACTAGAAATGTTAAAAAATTATCTATTGGTCAGGTAGTGTATTCAGCAATGTGCTATGAAAATGGATGTATGCTAGATGACGGAACATTATTCAAGTTAGGACAAGATAATTTTAGATGGATAGGTGGAGATGAATACAGTGGTGAATGGTTAAAGGAACAAGCAAAAAAGAAAAATTATAAAGTTTGGATAAAATCTGCAACAGATCATATTCACAACATTGCAGTGCAAGGTCCTAATAGTAGAAAAATCTTAGAAAAATTTGTTTGGACGCCTCCAATACAGCCTAACATTACTGAGCTTGAATGGTTCAGATTTACAATTGCAAGAATAGACCATGAAACTGGAACACCTATTATAATTTCAAGAACAGGTTACACTGGTGAACTTGGTTATGAAATATGGTGTCATCCAAAAGATGCCAATGAAGTTTGGGATAAAGTTTGGGAAGCTGGAAAAGAGTTTGATATTACTCCATTGGGCTTAGAAGCTTTAGACATGGTTCGTATTGAAGCTGGTCTTATTTTCTATGGTTACGAATTTGACGATCAAACAGACCCTTTTGAAGCAGGAATTGGATTTACCGTTCCGCTTAAAACTAAAGAAGATGATTTTATTGGTAAAGAAGAATTAATTAAAAGAAAAGCAAACCCACAAAAGAAATTAGTTGGCTTAGAATTAGATGGACACGAACCTGCAGCTCATGGTGATAATGCTTATATAGGTCGAGGTCAAGTTGGTGTAGTAACTAGTGGAATGTTGTCTCCTAAACTAGGAAAAAATATTGCGCTATGCAGAATTGATGTTAAGTATTCTGAAATAGGAACTGAAGTAGAAATAGGAAAAATTGATGGTCATCAAAAAAGAATTATTGCTACAGTGGTGCCTTTTCCTTTCTATGATCCAACTAAATCTAAAGTCAGAGCTTAAATAATATGACAGATGAAAAAAAAAGTCTTTTAGACTTCTGGGAGGATCAAGTTAAGCAATCCCACACTTCAAGTAATTATTATTTTAGAAAGTCACCTTCTCATTATCATTTGATGCTGTTAGTGATGCATGCATATAAGGTTGATGAAAAGCTTTCAGTAGAAGAATTAAAAACAAGACTTTTTAAAACTTCGAGGCCAAAAGCAGCTTTAATAATTAATGAAGCGTGTATAAAAGGATTCTTCTTTTTAGAAAAAACTTCAACTGATCAGCGAATAAAAAATATTAGGCCAAGTGAATCTTTTATTAATGAATTTAATGAATACTTACTCAGACTAAAAAACATAAGCTATTAAAGGTTTATTTAAGAGCATCACACTTAATTACTATTATATATATATATTTTTTTGTTATAAAAATAATCCTATTAATTGTTTTTAAGAAGAATAACCTTTTCTTATGTCAACTCTACCAACTAAAGCTAAAGTAGTAATTATCGGTGGCGGAATTCATGGGTTAAGTACAGCATGGAAACTTTCTGAAACTTATAAAAATCCAGGTGATATTGTAATCTTGGAAAAAAAAGATACGGCAGCAGGTGCAAGTGGAATAGCTTGTGGCGTAATAAGAAATAATTATTTTCAACCAGCTATGAGAGAATTAATGGCTCACTCTGTTTCAGTTTGGGAAAGTGATCCTAAAGCTTGGAATTACAATGCTGTAGGATATTTACAAATCTCTCCAGAAGTCATGCACGAAGATGTTGCTACAATTTATGAACAACAAAAAGCTATTGGATATGAATCAGAATTTATAGAAGGTGAAAAAGCATGCACTAAATATATGAAAGGTATGTTTGATGATTGGCAGGCTCAAGGAATAACATCTGTACTTCATGAAAAAAAAGGTGGGTATGCATTTAATAAAGATTCAGTAAAAGCTCTTGAAAGTAAATCTATTATAAATGGTGTTAATATAATTAAGGGTGTAACGGTTACAGGATTTAAAAAAGGAAGTACTGGTAAATCGGTTTCTGGTGTTGAAACAGATAAGGGGCTTATTGAGTGCGATCAAGTCGTTGTTGGTGCCGGTCCTTGGGTTAGAGATTTTTGGAATATGTTAGAGCTTCCGAAATTTGCTAATATTAAAGGGCAAGATGGAAAGTTTCACAAAGAAGATATGTGGAAATACTGGATGTTACAAGAAGGTGTTATTGGTGTTGATAAAGATTTTTTAAAAATGAATGATGGTGGTCAACCTCCAGTAATGCATGTCGACTCAACTGCACCATTATATTCAGACACAACTAAAAAATTACTTACAGATGAACTTTGGGGAATTTATTATAAGCCAGATATCGAAGGTCTTGGAGTGCAGGGTGGTACATCTCCTTACATAGTTGACAAACATTTTGATGAAATAAATATTGATCCTTACGGGCTTGACTCTCCCGAATTTCAAACAACAGAAGCTTTTAATGATATGTGGTGTTCAGCTTTGGCTCATTGTCAAAAAAGGTTTGAGGGTAAAACAAATTTATATAGAAAAGGACCGTCAGGTGGTCTTGGATGTATGACTCCAGATAACTTTCCAATCTTTGATAGATTTTTAGAAAATGTTTATATGATAGCTGATGCTAACCATGGATATAAAATGATTGGTGTTGGTGAGCTTGTTGCAAAAGAAATTCTCGGAACTGAAAGTGAATTATTAAAACCTTTCAGATTTGATCGTTATGAAAAAGGTGAACTTCACCCTACTTCAAATAGTCCATTTCCATGGAGCTAAGCTCATACCTATAAAATTAAATTATATAAATTTTAAATCGAAAATAATTTCTTTTACACAACTTATGCACGTAATTAACACATTGTAGTTATACAAATTATATATATTTATTATAATCAAGATGCCTAGACACTAATATATTTTTCAGTTACGGTTCGATAAATAAAAATTCATTAGAGGGAGAGATAATGACTGATCTAGACAAGCACGTTGCACAACCAGGGAGAGACAAGTTAGTAAAGCAAGTTAGAGCTAAAATTAATGAACTAGGTGTTGAGTATATTTATTTTCAATTTATTTCTGTAACTGGAAGAGTTGTTGGAAAAGGTATTCCTACTGATCACTGGGAAAGAACTTGTGAAAAAGGCTTTCAATTAGTTTATGGAGCAACAGCAAACTTGTTTGTTGATCGTCATGGAGATTATATTGGTTATGGACCAGAAGCAAAAGAGCTAGTTGGTATACCTGATCCTGAAACTTTTTGTCAGCTTCCTTGGGATAAAAAAGTTGCAAGAGTATTTGTTACTTGTTTTAGAAATAGAGAAGAAAGAGATAATCCAGGCGCACATTTGACTTCGGATTGTCGTGGAAATTTAAGAATACATGCTCAAGAATTTAAAAAGAAACATGGCTACCAATTAAGAGTTGGAACTGAGCCAGAAATGATGTGGTTAACTAAGAATGAAGATGGTTCACCTACAGGTAAAGGTTATTCTAAACCTTATTGCTATCATATAGATCAATTTGAATCTCTGAGACCAGTTTTCATGCAAGTATTTAAATACGCTAGAGCTATGGGTTTTGATATGATTCAAGGTGATCATGAGGATGCACCAGGACAATTAGAATTAAACTGGATGTACGATGATGTTTTGAGAAACGCAGATAGACTTTCTACTTACAGACAAATTTGCGCCCAAGTAGCTAGAGAGTTTAATTTGATAGCTTGTTTTATGACAAAACCTTTTATGGGTGTGTCAGCAAGTGGCTGTCATACGAACATGTCTTTATGGACAGGTGGAAAAGATAAAGTTAATAAACTATCTCATAAATCTCTACCAGGAATGGATGAGGTATTTACTTACGTTGAAGGTGGAACAAATACTTTTATGCCTGACACTAAAGATATTCAATTACCAGGTAAAATTGGTTTGAAAGCTATTGGTGGTGTGATGAAACATTTGGGAGCATTAACTGCAATTGGTTCATCTACTGTAAACTCATACAGAAGATTGTGGGACACAGGATTTTGGGCGCCTGTTTATGCTGACTGGGGATTTCAAAATAGAACTTGTGGATTAAGAGTATCTGCACCAGGAAGATTTGAATATCGTTCAGTTGATTCAATGCACAATCCATACTTAATGGGCTCAGGATTGTTAAAATGTTTTGATGATGGAATAACAAATAACATTGATCCAGGAAAGCCTGAGTCTAGAAGTATGTATGAAGCTCAAGCTGCTGGAAAAATAGTTAAAAAATTACCAATGAGTCTTGGTGAGGCTTTAAATCGTTTGGCAGAAGATGAGGTTATAAAATCAGCTATGCCAGATGAAATGTATAAAGTTTTCCATTGGTATAAAAACGATGAATGGGAAAAATTTTTAGGTGCAACAACTCAATGGGATCTAGATACTTATCTGGATTGTCTACCATAATCTTAATTATCAATAAAGGGAGAGAAATATGTGTGGTATCGCAGGTTTAATTCATAGAGGAAAATCCTCCAATGTAGGAAGTGAACTACAGGGGATGTTACAAGCATTAAAGCATAGAGGGGAAGATTCTACTGGTTATGCTTTGTATGGTGATACAGATGGTAAAAATTTTATCATGCGTTTTAAAGTAGGTGAAAATGTAGGTGAAGGAAGCTCTTCAATAATGGAAGATGTTTCAGTTTACGATGCAAGAAAAAAAATAGTTGATCAATACCTCTCAGAATTAGGTGCAAAAATAGTTAAAGAAGAAAGAGTTCTACCCTATTCTTTAAGATATGAACTTGCTTACGATGCAAAAGATCTATTAGAGTTTTCACAAAAAATTGAAAGCATTCCAGGTGTTGAAATTCTTTCAATGGGAAAGTCTTTAGAGGTAATTAAAGATCTAGGTAATGCTCAAATGGTTTGTGACAGATACAGTTTAGATAAAGTAGTTGGAACTCATGCAATTGGTCATGCTAGAATGGCTACTGAATCTGGCGTTGATATTAAGTCTGCTCACCCTTTTTGGGGTTATCCTTTTAGCGATGTTTCTGTGGTTCATAACGGCCAATTAACTAATTATTGGAACAACAGAAGATTACTTGAGAATAAAGGGATGAGATTTATGTCTGAATGTGATTCAGAGTTAATCGCCGTTTATATTGCCCAAAAAATGAGAGAAGGAGCATCTCTTGAAGAGGGCATGAAGGCTTCTTTAACAGGTCTTGATGGTGTGTTTACATATTTTGTAGCAACCAAAGATTCTTTGGGAATGGCAAAAGATACTATGGCTGCAAAACCTTTGGTTCTTTATGAATCAGACGATCTAGTAGCAATGGGTTCAGAAGAAATAGCAATCAGATCAGTTCTACCACAAGAGATAGATACATATGATCCATATGATGGAGAGGTAAAAGTATGGCAAATTTAAAGACTACAGAAAATAAGACAAAGTCACAATCAATGGGTATGCACTCAGAAGTTTTGACTGGAAGAACTCAACAAAAGTTTTTTAATCCTGATGAAGGTGAAAATCTTTATTATTTTGGCACTTACGATGTTGATTTTAATAAAAGAACAGAGCTAGATGTTAAAGAAATGACAGCTGCTGATGCTAATAAAGAAATTGATAACTTAATGAGCCAAGGTTTTGGAACAATTGTAATCAAAAACCCTCAAGGAAAACACAGTTTAGGTGTTGGTATTTTAAATAAACTAAATTTAATTTTTGAAGGAAGTTTAGGTTATTTTGGTATGGGATCTTGTGACGGACCTACTGTAAGAATTAATGGTAGAGTTGGTTGGTCTTGTGCAGAAAACTTAATGGCTGGAAAAGTTGTTATAGAAAAAAATGCTGGATCTTGTTTTGGTGCAGCTATTAGAGGTGGAGATTTAATTTGTAAAGGTAGTGTTGGTGCTAGAACTGGTATCGATATGAAAGGTGGAACTATCATTGTTGGTGGCGATGCTGGGGCTTTTACAGGTTTCATGATGCAAAGAGGAAGAATAATTATTTTAGGTGATGTTGGAATAAACTTAGGTGACTCAATGTATGATGGTACTATTTTTATTGGTGGTAAAATTGGTTCTTTTGGCAGTGATGCAATTCCTGCTGATCTAACTGATACAGACCAAGACTGGTTAAAAAGAAAATTGAAAGTTGCAGAGATTGGTGAAAAATTTGACGTCAGTAAAATGACAAAAATAGTCGCAGGGAAAAAACTTTGGAACTATGATAATCTAGAACCTCACGAAAAGAAAGGAGCTATATAATGGCTAAAAAGAAAACTAAAAAAAATGAAAAAAAATTAAAAAAAGTAAGTGGCAATGTTGGTGGAAAAGCTGACGTTCACGTACCTGAAGAAGGAAAAAGAAATAAAAGTTTATTAGGTCACAATGCTATTTTTACTCCTGAAGTTATAGACGATATTCATATTAAAGCTCAACTTGGAAGATACAGAATGCGTGGAATGGCATTAATGAAAAAAATTCCTACATTTGATGATTTAGTATTTTTACCAGGAACTCTTACAAGATTTGTAATTGAGGGTTACAGGGAAAAATGTGAAACAAAGACTATAATCGGACCAAATTGTGAAAACCCAATTGAACTAGATATACCAGTGTATATTACAGGTATGAGTTTTGGGGCACTTTCTTATGAAGCAAAAACTGCTTTAGCAAGAGGAGCAACAATGGCTGGGAGTGCTACATGTTCAGGTGAGGGTGGAATGATTCCCGATGAAAGAAGATATTCTGAAAAATGGTATTACCAATGTATTCAATCAAGGTATGGTTTCAATCCTCATCACGCTCAACTAGCTGATGCGATTGAAGTATTTATTGGACAAGGACAAAAAGTTGGAATGGGTGGACATTTAATGGGTCAAAAAGTTACTGACCAAGTTGCAGAAATGAGATCCCTACCCTCTGGTATTGATCAAAGATCCCCAGCAAGACATCCAGACTGGTTAGGTCCAGATGATTTAGCTTTAAAAGTTGAAGAATTAAGACAACTTACAAAAAATAAAGTGCCTATTCAATTAAAGCTAGGTGCATCAAAAGTTTATGATGATGTTCGTATGGCTGCAAAATGTAATCCTGACTCAATCTTTTTAGATGGGATGGAAGGTTCAACTGGAGCTGGTCCTCATATAGCTGCTGCAAATACCGGTATTCCTGGTATTGCTGCAATCAGAGAAGCAAGAAGAGCTATTGATGATGTTGGTAAAACTGGTCAAGTAACTTTAATTTATGCTGGTGGTGTCAGAGATGGTGCTGATATGGCGAAGGCTTTAGCCCTAGGTGCTGATGCAATAGCAATTGGGACTGGTGCTTTGATAGCCTTGAACTGTAATAAAGATATACCAGAAGCTAATTTTGAAAAAGAAATGGGTGTAAAAGCTGGTGACTGTTATCACTGCCATACTGGTCGTTGTCCAGTTGGTGTTGCAACACAAGATCCTAAATTAAGAGCAAGATTAAATCCTGATGATGCTGCATTAAGAGTTTATAATTACCTTCATGCAATGACATTAGAGGCTCAACTTTTAGCAAGAGCATGTGGTAAGACCAACATTCACTCTTTAGAGCCTGAAGATTTAGCCGCTCTAACAATGGAGTCATCTGCTTTAGCAAAAGTTCCATTAACGGGAACTAACTTCACTGTTGGTGTTGATAACTATCACAAAATATAAGAGGTAAATATGGATAAGAAAAAAACAAAAACAAAAATTAAAAAAGAAAAAAAACTTAAACTAGGTACTTTTAAAGAGACTGCTAGGGAGAAACTAATTGGTCAACATATTGGGTATAGATATGATGTTAACTTATTGCCTGATTATAAAAAGATTACTCCATTCTTAAAAAAATATGTAGAAGCTATGGGATGGGATGATCTTAACTGGTTAGAGGATGTTCATATGGGTTATGAAGAAGATAGACCTGCTGTATTTTGTAGAAATGCAAATGGTTGGGTAACTATTCCAAAATCAATTAAATTACCAAACAACCAACAAGATAGAGATATGATTGCAAGAGAGCTTTTAGTTAAGTTTCAAATGTCTAAAAAACACCCTCTTGTTGATTTGAAAAAAGCTTACCTTAAGTTTTAGTATCTCAATCAAAGGTTGATTATTTTTCAAAATATGAAGCTATTACTTGCTTATTTAAGCAATGTATAGTTTGTCACGCCTCTAAAAATTTTATAGTCTTTCCAAAACTAATAAGGAGAGAGAGATTATGGATGATCAATTAGGCGCTCTTACAGTTATATTTACAGAATTTTACTACTGGGTAACAGTAGTATTGATGTTCCTGATTCACGTTGGGTTTTGTATGTATGAAGTTGGGGCCTCACGTTATAAACATCACCAACATACTTTAATGAAAAATACCATGGTAATACCACTAGTAACGGTAACCTGGTTTTTCTTTGGTTGGTGGATTTACTGGGCATTCCCAACAGGACCGGGAATAGCACCTTCAATAATGAATGATAGTTCAGCATTAATTACTGACGAAAGTACTTTTAGTGCAAAATGGTATGTAGCAAATACTGAATTTATGGCTGTCAACTTAGGTGACCGTATAAGTGGAGTATTTTGGGCTGCATTCTTACTATTTTCATGGACAGCTGCTTCAATTGTTTCTGGAGCAATCATTGAAAGAATTACAACTTTTGCATTTGGTATTTTAGCAATTGCAATTGGTTCGTGCTTCTGGGTAATTGATGCTGCTTGGGGATGGCACTTTGATGGATGGATGCTTAAAATTTTAGGATATCATGACGCTTACGCATCAGGAGTAATTCACGCAATTGCGGGTGGGTTTGCTTTAGGTGTTCTAATCGTTTTAGGACCTAGAATTGGAAAGTTCTCATCAAGTGGTGAACCAAGAAATATTGGACCAAGAAACCCATGGCTAGTTACGGTTGGATTATTTTTAATCTATACTGGTTTCTGGGGATTTTATGCGGCATGTAATATACCGATATTTGATCTTGGACCTGAATATGGAATGGAAGGTGTAACGTACTGGACAGCAACAAACATATATGTAACCCCAACCACACTGAGTGGAATAACCTATAACTTCCTGATGTCATTATCAGGTGGATTATTGGCTGGATACGTGGTCGCTAAAGGTGATCCATTCTGGACTTACTCAAGTGGACTAGCTGGGATCATCTGTGCATCTGCAGGTAATGATTTGTATCACCCGATACAAGCAATGCTTATTGGTGCGATCGGTGTTGTTGTAGCATACAAAATGCATTACTGGGTTGAACGTAAGTTCAAAATTGATGATGCAGTTGGTGCGGTAGCAGTACATGGTTATGCAGGTGTTGTTGGTCTTATAATTTGCGGATTTGTTTTAAATGGTTACCCAGCATCTGGATATAATGTTGGAGCTATGTGGGACGGATCAACTTATGCATCAATCAACCCACTTGGTCAATTCCTTGGAGCAATTATAATGTTCGGAGTTCTTGGAATGTTACCAGGCTACGTTATTGCTAGAATACTAAGCGCTTTTGGTAAATTAAGAATACCGCGTGAAGTTGAAATAGCAGGACTAGACTATGAAATAATGGAGGACGATAGAGAAGCTGAAAAAGCGGTCGCCTCTTCAACTAGGTAAAGGAGAAAAAATATGGCTACAGTTACAAACTGGATAGATCATTTAAGTGCAAAAGAGGTTGTCGGAGCAGTTTATCCGGGGGCTGGATCCACTGAAACTTTACTAGTTTTTCTTGGTGTAGTTTTTTGGATTGGCTGGCATGTTTTAACTGCTAGATCTGAGAGTGAAAAACTTTCAAGATTAGCAAGAAAAAGACATGGTGCTAATGATCATAAGAGCAATATTACCGACTGGTAATATCGACTAAAAATTTGGGCGCTACTTAATTGTGGCGCCCTTTTTTTTTATAAAATTATACAATCATGGATAGAAATAATAACGAAGATCACAGACCAAGTAAGATGAGAGGTGTCGTTTTTCCAAAAGCAAAGTATGGAGTGATAGCGGCTATTATCATCATTGTCGTAGGAAATATTTTCTACTATAAAGATTTTCTACTGTCTTTAATAAAATAAACTTAAAAAAATTTATGTGTGGAATTGTTGGCATCTATTTAAAAACTAAAAAATTTGAAAAAAATTTAGGAAAGATGCTGTCAGGTATGCTTAATAACATGGAATCTCGTGGACCAGACAGTGCTGGCTTTGCAATTTACAAAGATGAAAGTAAAAAAATATACAAGTTTTCTTTATGTATTAATGATTTAAATTTTAATAGCTTTAAGAAAGAAATAACTAAAAAAATTAAAAAAGCTAAACTTACTCAAATCTCAGATCATGTAATTCTAAAAACTCTAGAGCAGCCAAAGAAAGTAATTGAAATAATTAATTCTAATTTTCCTAAAGTATCTATAGTTGGGTATGGTCGATCAATAGAAATATTTAAACAAGTTGGCAATCCTAAAGATGTAGTAAAAAAATTTAGATTAGATAGTTTTAGTGGCACTCATGGAATAGGCCATACAAGAATGGCTACGGAAAGTGCAATAACTACTGATGGATCTCACCCCTACTCGACTGGTGAAGATGAGTGTTTGGTCCATAATGGATCATTATCAAATCATAATAATTTAAGAAGAGAGCTCACTAAAAAAGGTAACGTCTTTAACTCTGAAAATGATACTGAAGTTGCAGCAGGATATGTTTCTAACAGTTTATCAAATAATAAATCTTTAAAAGATACACTTACATCAGGTCTTAAAGATTTAGATGGTTTTTATACTTTTATTGCAGGAACTAGAAAAGGTTTTGCTGTTGTTAGGGATGAAATAGCATGTAAACCTGCAGTAATAGCAGAAACAAAAAACTATGTTGCAATAGCATCTGAATTTCAAGCAATGGCTCACTTACCAGATGTAAATAGTGCAAAAATTTTTGAACCAGAGCCTGGTATTGTTTACTCATGGGGAAATTAATGAAATTAGATTTAAAGAAAAAAAAATTAAGAGAAATTAATAATACTTTACAAAATTTAGATAATAAAAAAAATGATAGAGACTTTGTAATTATAAATCCTGAGGGAAGCCATGCATTATGTGCTGGGTTAAATCAGGAGATGAAAGTTTTAATCAAAGGCCATGTTGGCTATTATTGTGCAGGTATGAACCAAAAAGCACATGTAACAATAGATGGAAATGTTGGAACAGGTGTTGCTGAAAATATGATGTCTGGAACAGTACATGTTAAAGGTAATGCTTCACAATCTGCTGGCGCAACTGCTCATGGTGGATTACTTGTAATTGATGGAGATGCTAGTTCAAGATGTGGTATTTCAATGAAAGGAGTTGATATTGTGGTTAAAGGTTCGGTTGGTCATATGTCTGCATTTATGGCTCAATCTGGAACAATGTTAGTTTGTGGTGATGCTGGTGAAGCTTTGGGTGATAGTCTTTATGAAACAGATATTTTTGTTAAAGGATCAGTTAAATCTTTAGGTGCGGATTGCATAGAAAAAAAAATGGAAAAGAAGCATTTAAATAAAATTTCAGCTCTTTTAAAAAAAAGTGAAATAAAAAATATTAAACCAGATAGTTTTAAGAGATATGGTTCGGCACGAAAACTTTATAACTTTAATATCGATAATGTATCAAGCTATTAATAATGTCAGATAATAAAAAAACTCATCCTCGTATATCATGGACTTTTGATGAGTATACAAATTCAGAAATAAGAAGAGCAGCAGCAACTGGAATTTATGATATTAGGGGTGGAGGTTCAAAAAGAAAACTTCCTCACTTTGATGATTTACTTTTTCTTGGTGCTTCAATGTCTAGATATCCTTTGGAAGGATATAGAGAAACATGTAATACAAAAGTAACTTTGGGAACACGTTATGCAAAAAAACCTTTGGAGTTAGATATTCCCATTACAATTGCTGGAATGAGTTTTGGTGCATTATCAGGAAGAGCTAAAGAAGCTTTAGGGCGTGGAGCAAGTATGGCTGGTACATCTACAACTACTGGTGATGGTGGGATGACGCCAGAAGAGAGAGGACAGTCTAAAAATTTAATCTATCAACTTTTACCTTCTAGATATGGAATGAATCCTGATGACCTTAGAAAAGCAGATGCTATTGAAATTGTTATAGGACAAGGTGCTAAACCAGGTGGTGGTGGGATGTTATTAGGTCAAAAAATTAGTGATCGTGTTGCAGAAATGAGAACTTTACCCAAAGGTATAGATCAAAGGTCTGCATGTAGACATCCTGATTGGACAGGTCCTGATGATTTAAAAATTAAGATTTTAGAAATAAGAGAAATTACTGGTTGGAAAGTTCCAATATTTATTAAAGTTGCAGGGGCAAGACCATATTATGATACTGCTCTTGCTGTTAAAGCTGGGGCAGATGTTGTTGTTTTAGATGGAATGCAAGGTGGAACGGCCGCTACTCAAGAAGTGTTTATTGAAAATGTAGGTCAACCAACTTTAGCATGTATTAGACCTGCCGTAGACGCACTTCAAGATTTAGACCAACATAGAAAAGTTCAGTTAATTATATCTGGTGGAATTAGAAATGGTGCAGATGTAGCTAAAGCAATGGCTCTTGGAGCAGATGCAGTTTCAATTGGTTCTGCCGCAATGATTGCTTTGGGAGACAATGATCCTAAGTGGGAGAAAGACTATAATAAATTAGGAACTACTGCAGGAGCTTACGATGATTGGCATGAGGGAAATGACCCAGCAGGAATTACAACTCAAAAACCTGAGCTAATGAAACGCTTTGATCCTATTGCTGGTGGACGACGTTTATCAAATTATTTAAAAGTAATGACACTTGAAGCTCAAACAATAGCTAGAGCCTCTGGTAAAAATGATTTACATAATTTAGAACCTGAAGATTTATGTGCACTTACAGTTGAATCTGCTGCTATGGCAAGAGTTCCATTAGCAGGAACTAGCTGGATACCTGGAGTAAAAGATAAAAAATAGTATTGTGAAGATTAATTAAGAGTTGTAAATTAAGAAATAAAACATGCCTAAAAATTTATCTAAAATTGCAAAAGCTAAAAAAATCAAATATTTTTTAATTAGTTTTGTGGACTTTTTTGGTGTCTTGAGATCAAAATTAGTTCCAGCACGGGCTATTGCTGATATGCAAAAAAATGGAGCTGGCTTTGCTGGATTTGCAACATGGCTGGATATGTCTCCTGCAGATGGGGATATGTTTGCCCTGCCAGATCCTGACAGTTTAATTCAATTACCTTGGAACAAAGAAATTGGTTGGTTAGCTTCTGATTTATATATGTATGGTAAGCCAGTAAAGGCTTCACCTAGAGTAATGCTCAAAGAGCAAATCAATAAATTGAAAAAAAAGAATTTAGTCATGAAGTCAGGTGTAGAATGTGAATATTTTTTGATATCAGAAGATGGTAGCAAAATTGCGGACACTAGAGATACACAATCTAAACCTTGTTATGATCAGTCTGCTTTAATGAGGAGATATGATTTAATCAAAGAAATATGTGATAGCATGATTGCCATGGGTTGGAACCCCTATCAAAATGACCATGAGGATGCTAATGGCCAGTATGAAATGAATTGGGATTATACAGATTGTTTAACTACAGCTGATAGGCATGTGTTTTTTAAATATATGGTTAAATCATTAGCTGAAAAACATGGTTTGAGAGCAACATTTATGCCAAAACCTTTTAGCAACTTAACAGGTAATGGTTGTCATGCTCACATTTCTTTATGGAATGGAAAGATTAATAAATTTCTAGATAATGGAGACAAATTAGGTTTGAGCAGATTAGCATATAATTTTCTAGGTGGAATTATAAAACTTACTCAGCCTTTGACCGCATTTTTTAATCCGACAATAAATAGTTATAGAAGAATAAATGCACCACCAACAAAATCGGGTGCTACATGGTCGCCTAGTAGTATTTCTTATGCGGGAAACAATAGAACTCATATGATAAGAATTCCAGATAAAGGTAGATTTGAATTAAGGTTAATGGATGGAGCAGTAAATCCTTATTTACTTCAAGCTGGAGTAATAGCTGCTGGTTTACATGGAATAAATAATAAAATAGATCCTGGTGAACCCTTATCTTGCAATATGTATACTGATCATAAAAATTACCCTAATCTAAAAAAATTACCTAACATAATTGAAGATGCATTGGATCAATTAGAAAATAGTAAAGAAATTGAAGAAGCATTTGGTGGTGATACTATTAAAAGCTATCTAAAATTAAAAAGATCTGAAATTAAAGATTTTAATCAAGAAGAAAAGTTTGATAAAAAAAGCTCAGTAACTCACTGGGAAAAAAATAGCACTCTTGATTGTTAATAAATGAAATCAATCCTTGAGAAAGATCTTTGGTCTATTACATCATTTTTAGAAAATAAAGAGTATAATTTTAATAAGAAAAATATACTCACTCATTTACCAGAAAATTTTATAGATGAAGCGATAGAGACTATATCTAGTTGGGATAATTATGCCCCCACTCCACTGATTAAGTTGAATAAATTAAATGATGAATTAAAATTCAAAAATATTTACTATAAAGATGAAGATAAAAGATTTGATCTTAAGTCATTTAAGGCATTAGGTGGAGCCTTTGCTGTTTACAAAATTGCAAATGAAAAAAAGAACATAACAGTTTCGACAGCTACAGCAGGAAATCATGGAAGGTCAGTTGCATGGGGTGCGCAAAGGTTAGGCTTAAAATGTAAAATTTTTATAAGTGAATTTGTTAGCGAGTCTAGAGCTGAGGCTATGCGCAATCTTGATGCTGAAGTTATTAGAGTTAAAGGTAACTACGATAACTCATTAAAAGAATGCATAGAGCAATCAAATAAAAATAATTGGGAAATAGTCCAAGATGTTTCATGGGAGGGCTATAAAGAAGTTCCAAAATTAATAATGGCTGGATATACAATCATGGTCAAAGAAATTATTGATGAAATAGATAAAAACTCTATCACACATGTTTTTCTTCAAGCGGGAGTTGGAGGAATGGCTTCGGCAATGATTGCAGGATTTGCAAAATTATCGGAAAATATTCCTCAATTTATTATTATAGAACCAGAAAATGCTGATTGTGTTTTTCAAAGTATTAAGAATAACAAACCAACAACTGTTGATATTAAAAAAGAAACAGTGATGGGTGGTATGTCTTGTGGTGATGTATCAAGTATTGCCTGGGAGATTTTAAAAAATTCTGCAAACTATTGCTTAACTATACCAGATAAAGCAATCTCAACAGTTGTAGCACTTCTAGCAGAGTCTCGTTTGTCTGATAAAGAAATAATAGCTGGAGAATGTGCAGTTCCAGGAGTAATTGCGTTAATAGGCTCTTTTAATAATAAAGAGTACTTAGATAAGTTAAAACTAAATTCAGAATCAAACGTACTTTTATTTGGTTGTGAGGGTTTAACTGACAATGCAATGTATCAAAAACTTTTAAGTGATGGATTACAAAAGATTTAAGTAAATATGACAAAAAAAGCGATTGTTTGGATAAGAGAGGATTTTAGAATTGAAGATAATGAAGCATTGGCTACCGCTACTCAAAATCATGAGTTTGTAAATGTTCTTTATATTTATAACCCAAAAAATTTTGATAAAAAAAGAGAAGCTCAAAAATGGTGGATCTCTAAAGCTTTAGAAAATTTCAATCTGGATTTAAAAAAGTTAAATATTACATTAGAAATTCAATTAGGTGATGAACTGGAAATATTTTCAAATTTAAAAAAGAAAGATGATGTTACTGTTTATTGGAGTAAAGTGTATGAACCTGATGTAATTAATAAAGGTAAAAAAATAAGAGACCTATTCATTAAAAATGAAGTTCCATATAAATATTTTAAAGGAAATATTCTTGTAGAATTTCAAGAAATGACTAAAGACGATGGCACACCTTATAAAGTATTCACTCCTTTTTGGAAAAAAACTGAGCAACTTTATATCTCAAAAGTACCGTCTAAATTTATAAAAGTAAAATCAAAAGTAAAAAAAATAAGCATATTTAAAAAATCAATTTCTATAAAAGAAATTTTACCTAAAAAAGATTGGCATAAAAAGTTTGAGAAATACTGGATACCATCTGAACAAGAAGCTAAAAAATATTTACAACAATTAATAAATAATAAAATCGAGGGCTATGGGGAAGCACGAGATATACCAGGTGTTAATGGAACCTCAAGATTATCTCCTTTTTTAAAATTTGGCCAAATACATGTGGAGGCAATTTGGAAAAAATGTGAAGAAATTAAAATTAAAAAGATGGGATATAGAAAATATATTAATGAATTGGGATGGAGAGAGTTTTCTCATAGTTTAATTAATTACTTCCCACAAATGCTTAAAGGCAACCTTAGAAAAGATTTTGATAATTTTCCTTGGGTTAAAAATGATAAATTTCTTAAAGCTTGGAAAAAAGGTATGACAGGATATCCCATTGTTGATGCAGGGATGAGAGAACTTTATGAAACAGGATGGATGCACAATAGAGTTCGAATGATTGTTGCTTCTTTTCTTGTAAAGCATTTAAGAATTCATTGGAACGAGGGTGAAAAACATTTTAAAAATTGTTTGGTTGATTATAATGAAGCTAGTAACGTTGCCCAATGGCAATGGGTTGCAGGCTGTGGTGCCGATGCAGCTCCTTATTTTAGAATATTTAACCCTATTCTTCAGGGTGAAAAATTTGACAAAGATGGAATTTATACAAAGAAATGGGTTCCAGAACTTAAAAACATGCCTAATAAATTTTTATATAAGCCATGGGAACTAGAAAACAAATACCAAGAGCAGATTAAAGTTATTGTAGGTGTAGATTATCCAAAACCAATTGTAGACCACACTGAAGCAAGAAATGCTGCATTAGACGCTTTTAAAACAATTAAGAAAAGCTAATCACCTAAATAATGAAGAACAATCAATCTTTTTTGTTTCTCTATTCTATGCTCAAAAAGATATAACCCCTGCCAAGTTCCAAGTAATAACTCATTGTTTTTAACACTCAAAGAGATTTGATTATTAGTTAACGAGGACTTAATGTGTGCGGGCATGTCATCTTTTCCTTCAGCTGCATGGATATAAAGGGAATTATCCATTGGCACGAGCTTATTAAAAAAATTTATTAAGTCAGATTGAACATCTGGGTCTGCATTCTCTTGTATTATTAGTGAAGCACTAGTGTGTTGAATGCTTATATTGATAATTCCATTGTTAAATTCATTATCATTAACCCATTGATTTGTTTGGTTGGTAAATTCATAAAAACTTTGACCATTTGTATCTAATTCTAAATTAAAAAATTCTTGTCTCATAGCTTGTTATATTTGATAGATGTTAATTCATATAATCGACTAATAGTTCTTTTAAATATTTTTTTTAAATCCTCCGAGGAACTTAATAAATCTAATTGTAATTGAGATGATATCATTAAAGGTATATTTTTTTCATAAAGAATATCAATTAGTGTAATAAATCTTTGTTGTTGATTAGAATTATCAATATTAAAAATAGGAATATTTTCTATAACGATAAAATTACACACTTCAGCTATTTTTATATAATCCTCTGCTCCAATGTTTTTAGAACATAGTTCTTTAAAATCGAAACGTGCTATTCCATTAAAATAATTCTTAATAATAAACTTTCTACTTTTAATAATTAAGGTCATTTCTTTGTTAGGAAGATTTTTTGTTATTTTTCTAAAAAACTTATTAAGTTTAAAATTTATTGTTTCATTTAATGGAAAAAAATATCTTTCATTTTTATTTTTTGAGGATTTTCTATAGTCTTCTTCAATTATTAACTTTGCTTGAAAGCATCTTTCTTTCATTATTTTAATAAAGGGAAGAAATTGATCACGTTGCAATCCATCCTTGTAAAGATCTTTTAATTTAGCATTTGATGTAAATAAAACTTTTATATTCTCATCAAATATTTTTTTGAATAGGTTACCTAAAATCATAGCATCTACAATGTTGGTAACCTGAAACTCATCAAAATAAATTAACATAGATTTACTTTTTAATTTTTTAACAAATTTATCTATAATATTTTCTTTATTATTTTCTTTATTTTTAAAAACAAAATCATGAAAACTAATCATAAACTCATTAAAGTGAAATCTTTGTTTATTTTTATCAAAATTATTATAAAAAAAATTCAATATCATAGTTTTACCCACACCCACATCACCCTGTAAATAAAATCCTGTTTTAGAATTCTGTTTAGTAAATATTTTTTTTAAAAGTGATTTATTGAAGTTCTGATTGTAAAATAAATTCAGCTCTTCTATTAGATCTTGTTGATTGGGGTTAATTTCTAAATTATTTTTTTTACAATAATTTAGAAATAATTTATTTAAATTCATTTTTTTTTTTTAAAATCTATACCATACTCTGACCTAGGCCCTTTTCTTAATCCAAATGGTCCAGATATAAATAGTGTAAGAGGTTTTGTTCCTGGTTTAAGATCAACTCTATGCAAATTATTTGCTGACCTAAAACTAATATATCCAGCTGGCCTCCAAAATCTTCCAGTATTTAATGTTTCCCAATAACCACCCCTTAATATAATAGTTATATATGGAAATGTATGGTTATGGACACCTTCCCCATGATCATCAGCTAACATTTCATGTAATAGAATATTAAATGGAAACCATTTTGGTCTATGTCTTAATAAGACATAATATCTATTCATCCAGGGTTTGGCTTCTTTGAATTTGGGGTGAGAAGGTCCTCGATCTAAAACAACTTTTTTTCTACCTAATTTATCAAGTAACTTAAGAAACATTACTAATTGAATTTAATAATAGAACCATTGCTTATTAAAAAAAGATTATTTTCATTGATAAAGGGCTGTAAAATTTTGCCTCCTGATATTTTTACTACATTCAAGATGTTAGCTTCGCTACTATTTACAATAATTAATTTTCCATCACTATTAGTTAAGTATATTTTATTCAAAGCTATAAAAAAACCTGTTGGTTTTATCTGTTTTCTTTTTTTATCTTTATAATCTTTAAATAAATCATTAATTCTAATTATATTTCCCGATTTTTTATCAATTACATATAAATATCCTTTTTCAGATATAGTTATTACAAGGTTGCCAATAATGACAGGTTTAAGGTCTGAACTAATTTCAGTTATCCAATTAATTAATCCTGTTGTAGTATCAATAGAGTAAAATTCATTTTTATTATTAGAAAAGAATATTGTATTTTCATTGATCACCAATTCTGAATTTGATAATTGAAATGCATTTTGACTAATATTGTTATTTTGTGTGGGGAGCTGCCAAACAAGTTGCCCAGATTTTATATCTACTGCTGTGACATCACCAATAGAATTATTAAAATAAATATTTTTTTTATCAAGAACAATGGATATCTTTGTATTTGATTTTGTTAAAGATTCTTCAGTCTTTAAATTCCATATTTCCGATCCATCTTGTACTGATATTGATCTTAGAATATTTTTATAATCAACCACATAAAAAAAATCATCTTTAATCTTAATGTTTGAATTAAAAGGAACTATATTTGTTTTTGTCCATAATAGTTCGCCTGTATCAATATTAATTGCATAATATTTAGCCACATCATCTGTTACGATTAATATATTTTTTTTTACTGCAAAATTTAATCTTGGTTTAATTTTCTTTTCACTCTTATTGTAAAAATTATTTTCCCATAATATTTTTTGGTTTTCATCATAAAAAATTATTGTACCTTTGTTATCATAGAAAATTAAATTTTTATTATAAAATAAAGGATTAGGACTTATGAAATCAAAATCATTAAATTTAGAAAAATTATATTTTCCAATTTTTTCTAAGACACCCTCATAAGCTAACTCACCCATGTCATTTTGATTATTCAAGCTATTTTGATTAAACTTTCCAGTAGATATTTTAACGTAAAGATTTGGATTAAACTCCTCTTCAAGTCTTACTTGTTTAGTTAAAATAGTTTTGGTATTTTCAATTTGTTTTTGATCTTTGTTATCTTTATCCCAAAAGCCTACTTTTTTACTTGCTGAACAGTTATTTAAAATTAAGAGGATTAAGACTGATAATAGTACTTTATTCACCAAGATCTCTATTTAGTCTCTTTTGTGACTCAGCTTTAATTGTGCTGCTAGCATTAGGTAAAACTAAAATCTGGTTAAAGAACTCTTTAGCTTTTTGTTTTTCACCCTTTGAGTAAAAAAATTCTGCTAGTAAATATAATGCATGGGATTTCCAAATACTTTCAGAATTAATTACTGGATTAAGTATTTTTAATAATTCATTTTCACTTACAAAGTCTGAATTAAATAATGCTTTTTTATATATAATTAAATTCTTGATTTCATTTTCAAGGTTTGTTTTTTCAATTAACTCATTAAATAATATATTTATCTCATCATTGTTTTCTAATAAATTATTGTCTAACAAGTGGTATAAGGCTAGTGGAGAATAAGTTACATCATTGCTTTTAATAACATTAATCATTTCATCGATTTTTTTTTGTTTATTTTTAGGACTAAGATCCATTAAAGCTAAATTATATTGATTTGCTAATTTAATTTTGGTTCTTTCTTTGGATTTTTCAAATGATAGATACCCAATTATAATTACTAATATTATTGAGAAAATTATTATAAGTTTTTTTTTATTATTTATAAAAAAATTCTTAATTCTTTCATTTCTTGCGTTTGAATCTATGATTGTAATTTCTTCGTCCATTTTTATATCATATTCCTTAATACATATTGAAGTATTCCACCATTTTTATAATACTCTAATTCGTTTTTAGTGTCTATTCTACATAGAGTTTTGATCTTTTTAATATCTCCAGAGGCATATTTTATTTCAACCTGAACTTGATCTGATGCATTTATACCCTCTTCTATTTGAAGAACAGTTATTAACTCTGATCCAATTAATTTTAAGTTTATCCTATCGTTTCCTTCAGTAAATTGAAGTGGTAAAACGCCCATGCCAATTAAATTAGATCTATGAATTCTTTCAAAGCTTTCTGCTATTACAACTTTTACACCTAATAACTTTGTTCCTTTAGCAGCCCAATCTCTTGACGATCCTGTTCCATATTCTTTTCCACCTATGACAGCAAGGTCTGTTCCTCTTTTTTTATATTCCTCTACAGCATTATAAACTGGCATCACTTTTTCTTCTGGATATAGTTTTGTAAAGCCACCCTCTGTTCCAGGTGCCATTTCATTTCTTATTCTAATATTTGCAAAAGTTCCTCTCATCATTACTTCATGATTGCCTCTTCTTGATCCATAGGAGTTATAATCTGCTGGAAGTATTTGATGTTCCATAAAATACTCACCTGTTGGACTTTCTTTTTGAATATTCCCTGCTGGTGAAATATGATCAGTTGTAACCATGTCTCCTAAAATCAAAAGTGGTCTTGCGTCTTTAATGGG
Source organism: uncultured Candidatus Pelagibacter sp. (assembly GCA_905618915.1). Lineage (GTDB taxonomy): Bacteria > Pseudomonadota > Alphaproteobacteria > Pelagibacterales > Pelagibacteraceae > Pelagibacter. The sequence continues at coordinate 36,923 of CAJQTI010000046.1, forward strand.
TTTAAACCCCTCTGGCAGATCAGATAAATTTTCGAAGAAAGGTGGTTTCTTTACATAAGTTGATCCAGAATCCCAATTGTAAATACTTGTATTTTCAGTTTTAATTTCTTGCCATTGCTTAGGTCCTTCTGAAACATGTGAATATCTTTTAACAAACATCTCTGCATTAAGAGATTCTCTCAATGTATCTTCAATTTCTTTATTTGATGGCCAAATATCTTTTAAAAAAATATCTTTACCCTCTTTACTTTTTCCTAAAGGTTCCTTGTATAAATCAAATTCCATATGACCAGCAAGTGCATAAGCTACCACAAGTGGTGGTGATGCTAAATAATTAGCTTTTATATGTGGTGATATTCTTCCTTCAAAATTTCTATTTCCAGATAAAACTGATACGGCATAAATATTCTCTTTCTCAATCGCATTAACAATTTCTTCCGGTAAAGGACCTGAGTTTCCTATACAAGTTGTGCAACCATAACCTACCAGATTAAAACCTAACTTATCTAAAAACACATTTAATCCTGCTTTTGCCAAATAATCAGTTACAACTTTTGACCCTGGTGCTAATGAAGTTTTTACCCATGGTTTAGTTTCCAAACCAAGTTCAACTGCTTTTTTTGCTAATAACCCAGCTCCAATTAATACATTGGGATTAGATGTATTGGTACATGAAGTGATGGCTGCAATTAATATTGATCCATCCTTAATTTCATAATCTGTCCCAGAAACTTTTGAGATACTTTTTTCTTTTCTTTCAGTTGCATCTTCAAGAACTTTTTTAAATCCTGTAGAGGCATCTGTTAATAAAACTTTGTCCTGAGGTCTTTTGGGTCCTGAAATTGTTGGTACAATTGTTGACATATCTAATGACAATGTATCGGTAAATTCAATTTGATCACTTGCCCACAACCCTTGTTCTTTTGCATACTTTTCAACTATATTTACCGTATTTTCATCTCTTCCTGAAAATCTTAAATATTTTAATGTCTCATCATCGATTGGAAAAAAGCCACATGTTGCACCATACTCTGGTGCCATATTGGCAATTGTTGCTCTATCAGCAAGAGTTAAATTCTTTAAACCTTCTCCATAAAATTCAACAAATTTTCCAACAACGCCTTTATCTCTTAACATTTTTACAATAGTTAGGACTAAATCTGTTGCAGTAGTGCCTTCTGGCATTTTATTCTTAACTTCAAATCCAATTACTTCAGGAATTAACATAGAAATTGGTTGACCCAACATTCCAGCTTCAGCTTCAATTCCACCAACACCCCATCCAAGAACAGATAAGCCATTGACCATGGTGGTATGACTATCGGTACCAACTAACGTGTCAGGAAATAAATAGTCCTCATCATTAAATTTTTCAGACCAGACTACTTTTGATAAATATTCTAAATTAACTTGGTGACAAATACCTGTTCCAGGAGGAACAATTCTAAAGTTATTAAATGCTTGCTGACCCCATTTTAAAAAAGAGTATCTTTCTCCATTTCTTTTAAATTCAATATCCACATTTTTTTCAAAAGAGTCTGCACCAGCAGACTTGTCTACTTGCACTGAATGGTCAATAACAAGATCTACTGCTGATAGTGGATTAATAGTATTTGGATCTTTATTTTTTTCTTTAACAGCTTCTCTCATAGCTGCAAGATCAGCAACCGCTGGTATTCCTGTGTAATCCTGTAACAAAACTCTAGCTGGTCTATAAGCTATTTCAGTTAATGATTTTTTTGTCTTCAACCATTCCTTAATTGCTTCTATTTGGCTTTTAGTGACTGATAGGTCATCTTCGTATCTTAATAAATTTTCTAATAAGACTTTAAGGGATTTTGGAAGTTTTGAAATACCATCTAAACCATTTTTTTCTGCTTCAGATAAAGAGTAATATTTATAATTTCTATTGTTAATATCAATAGATTTTAAAGAATTATAAGAATTTTTATTACCCGGTTTCATATTATAAATAAAAAGTTGTGATACAGCTTAATAGAAGCAGTGACATAGCATAATTAAACAACTTAATAAATTTATCATTTGTCGCGAATTTACTCATAAATTTACCTATAAGCACCCAAAAGATGATGCTAATTATTGCAAATACGAAAGCAACACCAATTACCCATAAAGAATAGTTTAAAAAATTATTTCCTGCCTCTACGTAAGTTGATACAGATATTATTGCTACGATTACACCTTTCGGATTTAAAAATTGATACATAAAAGTTTCAATAAAAGTTACAGGATTGAGACTCCTTTCTTCGGTGCTAGTTTTAGAAAATGATATTTTATAAGCTAAGTAAATAAGAAATACAGTTCCTGTGAATATTAATGTTTTTTGAATTATTGGATAAAGCTTAAATAAATTTATTAATCCAAAATTCACAATAGTAATCATTGTAGTGAATCCAAAAATGACCCCCAACATAAGTGGTATAGTTTTTTTTATTCCATGGTTAAAACCTGAGTGTGAAGCAACAATATTATTTGGTCCAGGTGAACAACTGGTTACAAACATAAACAAAGAAAGTGACAAAATTTCAGGATGCATATTTATGCAATAGGTAATCCATTTTCAGATTCTTGAGATGGATGAATTAATATAACTTTACCGTCTTTATCAATCGAACCTAAAATGAGAACTTGTGAAACAATACCTGCAATATTTTTCTCAGGAAAGTTACAAATACCCACAACTTGTTTTCCTTTTAAATTTTCTTCATTATAATAATGGGTTATTTGTGCAGAAGATTGTTTAATTCCGATTTCTTTGCCAAAATCAACTTCAATAACTAAAGATGGTTTTCTTGCTTTTTCATTTTTTTTTACAGATATTACGGTTCCAACTCTAATATCTATTTTGTCAAAGTCATCATAGGTTATTTGTTCTTTCATATATTTAATATATAATAGATGTTATTTATGAGTACAGAAAATAGTTCAGATCAATTATTTAATGATTCAGTTAAAATTTTAACTGATTTAATTGCATTTAAAACAATATCTGGAGAAGATAACAGCTCTTTGATTAACTATTGTGATAAAATTTTAAAAAAACTAGGTGCAACTTCATTTAAAACTTTTGATGATGAAAAAAAAAGAGTTAATCTTTTTGCAACCTTAAAAGCTAAATACCCTAGTGATAAAAAACCAATAATTTTATCTGGTCATACAGATGTAGTTCCAGTTTCAAAGGGATGGAGTACAGATCCATTTATAGCAACCATAAAAAATGATAAACTTTTCGGTAGAGGTGCTTGTGATATGAAGGGTTTCATTGCTTGCACACTTGCATTTGCACCAATTTATTCAAAGGCAAATTTAGATAGAGATATTCATTTTTCTTACACGTTTGATGAAGAAACTGCATGCATAGGAGCTCCTATTCTAATTGAAGAATTAAAAAAAAGAGGAGTTAAAGATGGAATTTGTATTATAGGTGAACCAACTAATATGAAGATCATAGATGCACATAAAGGATGTTATGAATACACAACTTATTTTGAGGGTTTAGCGGGACACAGTTCTGCTCCTCACAAAGGTGTGAGTGCTGTTGAATATGCTTCTCGGTATGTAAATAAATTAATTGAATTAAGGGAAAAATTGAAGGAAAGAGCGCCTAAAGATTCAATATTTGACCCCCCTCATTCAACTCTTTCAATAGGAGGAATTTTTGGTGGCATAGCGCATAATGTAATCGCTGATAAGTGTCATGTTAACTGGGAAACAAGACCAGTAGTTAAAGAAGATGGTGTTTTCTTAAATGCTGAATTAGATAAATATGCAAATGAAGTACTTTTACCTGATATGAAAAAAGTTTTTTCCAACTCTTCTATCACAAAAAAAATTATTGGTGAGGTTACAGGATTTGATAGAGATGAAAAATCAAATGCTTGTGAATTAGTTTCAAGTTTGACTGGTGACAATTCAAGAGAAGTTGTTTCTTTTGGAACTGAAGCTGGATTATTTCAAGAAATAGGAATAAGCACTGTTGTTTGTGGACCAGGTTCAATTGAACAAGCACATAAAATTGATGAATTTATAATTCTTGATGAATTAAAAAAATGTTTGAATCTACTTGAGGGGATAAAAGATAACTCTGTTGTGAGCTAATCGTTCCAACCACTTACTACTTTAACTTCTAAATATTCTTCTAAACCTAATTTACCTGCTTCACGACCAATTCCTGAGTGTTTATAACCACCAAAAGGAGCATCAGGCGCTAAACCAGCACCATTAATATCAACCATTCCTGATCTTAATTTTCTAGCAACTCTGTTTGCTTTTTCCTGATCTTGAGTTTGAATAAAATTTAACAATCCATAAGGAGTATCGTTTGCAATCTCAATTGCTTCTTCCTCTGTTTCAAAGGGTATAATTGATAAAACTGGTCCAAATATTTCTGTTCTTGCAATTTGCATTTTGTTATTAACATCTGCAAATGCAGTTGGTTTAACAAAATAACCTTTGTCTAATCCCTCTGGTTTGCCCGTTCCACCAGCAACTAATTTAGCCCCTTCATCAATACCAATTTGAATTAACGCTTGAATTTTATCAAATTGAGTTTTTGAAACAACAGGTCCAATATGATCACCTTCTTTTGTGGCAACATCAACCTTCATTGAGTTTGCAAAATTCTTTACTCTTTCTACAGTTTCTTCATAAATTGATTTTTCAACCAACATTCTTGTTGGAGCATTACAAGATTGTCCAGAATTTCTAAAACATCTTAATGCACCTCTTTCAACTGCTTCAGGATCTGCATCTTTAAATATAATATTTGCACCCTTTCCTCCAAGCTCAAGACTAACTCTTTTAAAGTCACTTGCTGCATTTTGAGAGATTAGCGCACCAGCTCTAGTAGATCCTGTAAATGAAACCATATTCACATCTGGATGACTTGTTAATGCATTACCAGTGATGGCCCCATCCCCATTAACTAAATTGAATACACCTTTTGGTAATTTTATTTCATCAATCATTTCTGCTAAAATTATTGAGGATAATGGTGCTATCTCAGATGGTTTAAGTATCATTGTACAACCAGCTGCAATTGCTGGTATTACTTTTAGACAAACTTGATTCATTGGCCAATTCCATGGTGTTATTAAAGCACAAACTCCCTTTGGCTCATGTATAATATTATTATTTAATGCATGAGGACCTAATTTTTCTTCGAATGTATATTCTTTTAAAACTTTTATATAAGATTTTATGTGACTTGCCCCTGTACCTGCTTGTAACTGTGTTGAGAAATCAATAGGTGATCCCATTTCAAGAGAAATAGCTTTTGCCATATCTGCCCATCTTTTTTTATAAACTTCATATAAATTTTCTAAATATTTTAATCTTTCTTCTTTAGTTGAGAAGGCCCAAGTTTCAAATGCCTTTGTAGCTGAATTTACTGCATCATTTATATCTTCTGCTCCACCTAAAGATATAACCGCGCACTCTTCCTCTGTTGAAGGATCTATTACTTTATAGTCGTTTGGTATTTTTGGAGAAACCCATTGACCATTTATGTAAAAATTTTTTTTATCTAACATTTTTGAAAATTATATTATCTCTTAACTTTTGCAAACAAATTAGTTAATTCATAAACAATTGTTGCAGCTGCTAGTGATGTAACTTCCGCATGATCATATGCAGGTGAGACCTCCACTACATCTGCTGAGATTAAGTTTAAACCTGACAAACCTCTTATAACATTAACCATTTCTCTAGTAGTCATACCGGCAATCTCTGGTGTTCCTGTACCAGGTGCAAAAGCAGGGTCTAGAACATCTATATCTATTGATAAGTAAAGTGGATTATTACCTACTCTTTTTCTTATTCTTTCTACTATTTTATCTATTCCTTGTGTTTGAAACTCATCACAGTGAATAATTTTAAAACCAAATTCTTCATCATTTTTAATATCGTCCCTACTATAAAGTGGTCCTCTTATTCCAACATGCATCGAGGCATCATCTAAAAATAAATTTTCTTCTCTTGCTCTTCTAAAAGGTGTTCCATGTGTATAAGGAGCACCAAAATAAGTATCCCAGGTATCTAAATGCGCATCAAAATGCACTAAAGCAACAGGTCCATTGTTCATTTTGTTTACTGCTCTTAGTAATGGAAGTGCTATTGTATGGTCTCCACCTAAGCTAATAATGCCACCTACTTTATCTAATAATTCAGTAGCCCCCTCTTCTATTTGTTTAATAGCCTCATCTATATTAAATGGATTACAAGTTATATCTCCTGCGTCGGCTACTTGCTGAACTTTAAAAGGTTCAACATCATAACTTGGATGATAGTTAGTTCTCAAATGTCTAGAAGCTTGCCTAATACTCATTGGACCAAATCTTGCTCCAGGCCTATAACTTGTTCCAGCATCAAATGGTATTCCAACAATTGCAACATCACAACTTTCAACATCTCTTAATTCTGGCAATCTAGCAAATGTAGATGGTCCAGCAAATCTAGGAACTTTAGTCCCACTAACAGGTTGAATTGGATTTTTATTTCTTTCTTTTTTCATTTATAAATAAAATGTACCACATTCTATAAGAATGGAATATCTTCTATCTTTAAATTTATGATCTTATTAAGAGCTATTTTACTATTAATTTTTTTAATTACACCTCTAAAAGCAAATACTATCTATAATTTGATTAAGATACCTAACTTAGAAATCTATGAGGTTAATACTAAAAATAATCTAAAATATTTTTATGCAGCTAGGCCTTTTAGACTTGGTACTCAAAAAAATATTATATGTTTAAATTCTAATAAAGAAAATTATGATAAAAAGTATAAAATAATAAATCAGAATCTAAGTAAATACTCACGTAACTTTTTAAAAATAATTAATTTAAAATATATAGTTTTATGTAAGAATTTATCAATTTCTGGAATGTACACAGCTGGTATTCCAGATAATATAATGAAAACATTAATACTTGATACTGAATTTAATAAAAAATATTTTGAAAGAGTAATTCACCATGAAATATTTCATATAATAAATCTTAGTTACAAAGAGCTATTTAATGAAAATGAATGGATAAATTTTAATAAAAAAGATTTTCAATATGCTAAATGCTCAACATGTACTGATAAAATTGATCTTAATACATATATTGATACAGATGGATTTTTAACAGAATATTCAAAGACAACACCCTCAGAGGATATGGCAGAAGTTTTTTCACATATAATGTTTAATATAAATATTCCTAAAAATGATTCAATTCTTCAAAAAAAAAAGGAATTTATAATAAGAAATATACTGAAGGTGGATAAAACTTTCAAATTCTAGAATATGATAAAAAAAATTAGGGCCTCTATATCTGAAAAAATTCTATTGATCTTTTTAATGATACTAGCAATAGTTTCTTTGACTTCTTATATAATTATCAAAAATAAATGTTTATTTGTCAAAAATTATAATCCAAATGATATTCAGTTTAATAATCCGCAGAATATAGCAATACTTAATGCTCCGTGTGGAAATGTTATAATAGAACTTTATCCAGATGTATCTCCCAATGCAGTTGAAAGGTTTAAAACATTAATAAGAACTAATAGATATGATGGTGTTGCTTTCCACAGGGTAATTGAAAATAAATTAATTCAAGCTGGAGATTTAGAGTTTGGTAGAAGAAATAGTTTAGATTATGGAAAAATAGGAACTGGTCAATCTGGATTAGGAACTATCAATTCTGAGTTAGAAAGTGAATTTAATTTCACAAAAGGAAGTGTTGGTTTGGCTAGAACTTTTAAAAATAATACAGAAGATAGTCAATTTTTTATAATACTTGCAGACGAGCCATTGTATGAAGGTGAATATACTCCGATTGGTAGAGTTATTTATGGAATCAAAGTCTTAAATAAAATTAAATTTTTAAATAATTCTGAGTATATTCTGAGACCTGATTTCATAAATACCTTTAAAATGCTCAATTAACTCACCCAGTAACAGTTGGGTTCTATATTTTGATACTCTAAATTTCCTGGTCCAATTTACCAGTTCTCTGAAACTATTTTATTGTAAACTTTAATTTTCTCAAATAAGGTTTTGGATATAACAACGGGACTTATTTATAAAATAGCAGATGCCTAAACAGAATGACTTTACTAGAATTAGAAGAGCTAAGAATTTAAATACTATATATGGACTACCTCCAGAATCTTATACTGATGATGGTTTTTGGAAAAAAGAATGTAATACAGTTTTGTCTGATGACTGGTTGTTTGTTGGTCTAGTTCACGAACTTAAAAATCCTGGTGATATAATTCCTTTATCCATTGCAAGTAAGCCCATATTTCTTGTTAAAGATCTAGAAAACAAAATTTCTGCTTTTCATAATGTGTGTAGTCATCGATGTTTAAAACTAGTTGACGAAAAAAAAAATGTAGGAAAAATTATTAAATGTCCTTATCATGCATGGAGTTATAATTTAAAAGGACAATTAAAGGCTGCACCACATATAGGTGGTACAAATCAACATAAACCCAAAGGTTTTAATTTTTTAGATCATGGATTAAAGCCAATTAGAACTCACATTTGGCATGATTGGATTTTTATAAATTTTAATGGAAAGGCAAAAAAATTTGAAGAATATGCTAAGCCACTTATAAAAAGATTTAATGATATTGATTTAACAAAATTAAATTATGTCGCAACTTTAGATTTTGGTAAAATAAATACTAATTGGAAATTTCTTATTGAAAATTTTATTGAACCTTATCATGTTCAGTTTGTTCATAAAACAACAACAAATCAACCCTTAAAGGATCATTACACATTTGTAGATGGTAAGTGTTACGGAAGTGGTGTTGATGTTGAACAAGAAGATGAAAAAAATTACAACACTTTATCTGTTACCTCAAGATATCTATCACTCTTTCCAAATTTTATAATGGGGACTTATTATCCAAATCAAGTTGGTGTGTATTTAAATATTCCTATAAGTCCAGGCATAACCTCACAAAAAAGAATAATCTACACTATAGATAATAAGGTGATGACTAAAAAAGAAATCCAAGCAACTAAGGATATTTGGTGGAGTGTTCATAAAGAAGATCATGAAATGTGTGAAAGATTACAAGAAGGTAGATCTTCTCCAGCATCAAATAATGGTGGGCTTTTATCTCCTGTATGGGAAAAAGGAGTTCAAGCATTTCAAAAACTTATAATAAATTCTATTAGAAGATCTTTTAAAATGACAAGAAGGGTAAAAAATGTCTAAAGAAATTAACCTAGAGGGTTACAGGCTTGCTCATACTATGATCAGAGTTAAAAATTTAGAAGCATCTTTTGATTTTTATTGCAAAACTTTAGGGATGAAAATTTTAAGAAAAACAGACTATCCGGAAGGAAAATTTACTAATGCTTTTATTGGTTATGGTCCTGAAACAGAATCGCCATGTTTAGAACTAACCTGTAACTGGGACCAAAAAGATGATTATGACAAAGGTAATGGATGGGGACATGTTTGTATAGAAACACCAGATGTTTATAAAGCTTGTGATGATCTTGCCAAATTAGGCATAAATATTACTCGTAAACCAGGTCCTATGAAGCACGGAACTAGAATAATAGCCTTTTGTGAAGATCCAGATGGGTACAAAGTCGAGTTAAATGAACCAGTAAAAGTATAAATAGAAAGGGAAGATAAATGTCAAAAAAACCACAATTATATAAATTTAAAGATATTGAAAATAGACTTCATACTTTAGAGCCAGGAAAAAGTTACATTAAGCCTTTTGTGACCAGCAAGGTGAGTAACACAATGTGTGGAGGTTTAAATTTTTTAAACAAAGCTTCTATACCATGGGATTTAACTTGTGATGAAATCATCTATTGTATGACAGGAACTTTTCGCCTTACATGTAATGGTGAGTCTTATATTTGTAACCCTGGAGATGTGCTTTATATCCCAAAAGATAATCATATTGCTTATGAATGCGATGAAAAGTGTGTAATATTTTACGCTGCTTATCCTCATGATTGGAAACAACAAGCAGGTATTACATTCGTACCAGGAATAGACCCTGAAGATATGCCACAATAGTAAAGATAAAGGAGATCAATATGAGTAAGAATGAAAAAATTTATTATGAAAACTTTCAAGATGCAGTTGAACGTAATAGAAAAAAAATACCTTCTGTTCATAAAAAATTAAAAGCTGCTGGTGTAAAGTATGTTTTATCTAGCTGGATTGATCTCCATGGCATTCCAAAATCAAAGCCTGTACCAATGACTGATTTTGAGCCATTATGCTTGGGTAAAGGACCTCAGTTTGCTGTTCATTCTATCTCTTTTGTTCCTGAGCTTACCCCTGCAGACTCCGATCAGGTCATGTTACCAGATTTAGATGCTGTTTATATTTGTCCATGGGACACTACTACTGCTATTATTTTTGCAGATCTTTTTTGGGAGGATAAGCCATATAATGTTTGTCCTAGACAAGCTTTAAAGCGTGCAATGCAAAAAGCTCAAGATGCAGGATACAAAGGAATGGCCGGTATAGAGCCTGAGTTTATTGCAATGAAGTATGATGAAAATGGCCAACCTGTTAAAGCTATTGATAATGATCCAGTCAAAGGTCTTAGGCCAAGACGACAAGCTTTTGGTTATGATGTAGAGCACACATTAGACTCTATGTATTTTTTAAAAGAGCTAATCGATACTTTAAATGATCTAGGTTGGATGATCCATGATGTTGTAGCAGAAGGAGCCTATTCTCAATTTGAATTAGATTTTCATTACACCAACCTTTTGGAAATGGGAGACAGATTAGTTTTTCTTCGAATTCTTTTAAAAGAAATAGCTAAAAAAAATAATATGTTTATTACCTTTATGCCAAAACCCACTATAGGTGACTGGAGATCAGGAGCTCATATTAATTTTTCAATGGTAGATAAAAATGGAAAGAATATTTTTGATGGTGGAGATAAGTGGTCTAAAGAATCAATCTTTGCTGTTGGTGGTTTAATGAAACATGCTGAAGCAATAACTTCCATTACGTGCTCAACTGTAAATTCATACAACGGATTAGTGCCAAGAGTTGGTGGTTTTGAAGGTGGAACTGTAACTTGGGCTCCAACAAATATTACTTATGGACACAATAATAGATCTGCACAATTTAGATTACCTCAAAATAGATATTGTATTGAAAATAGAGCAGCAGATATGACAATGAACGTTTATCTAGCACTCTCAATGACAATTTCAGCAGCAATTGAGGGAATTGAAAATAAAATACATCCAGGGAAACCAACTGACCAAGATTTATATAATATGTCAGAGGGTGAGTTTAAAAAACTTGGAATTAAAAGATTGCCAAGAAACCTACTGTCAGCGATTGAGGCTTTAAAAAATGACAAACTAACTGATGAAGTTTTGGGTCCGGTCATGAAAAAATCAATACTAGCTTATAAAAATGATGAATGGGAACGATACCATCAAGCAGTAACTGACTGGGAAGTAAAAGAGTATCTTAGACTTTATTAATGAAAGATTATCAGGAGTTTAACTTAGGAAATATTAAACTCTTATCTGGTAAAATCTTAAAGTCTGCCCAGTTAATTTATAAAACTTACGGTAAACTTAACAAAGATCATTCAAATGTAATTGTACTTCCAACATTTTATACAGGCACTCATATCCGCAATGAAGGTTTTATTGGAAAAAATAGGGCAATAAATCCGAATAAATTTTTTATTATTTCAATAAATATGTTTGGCAATGGTTTCTCAACATCACCGAGTAATGCTATTAAATTACAACGTGGTTCTCAATTTCCTGAAATAACACTTTGGGATAATATTTATTGTCAGCATAAATTAATAAACGAAAAACTTAACATAAAAAAAATTGCCTTAGTAACTGGCTGGTCTATGGCTGGGTGCCAGTCATATCAATGGGCGGCACAGTATCCTGATATGGTCAAAGCAATTCTACCTTTTTGCGCTTCATCAAAAACATCAATACATAATCATGTTTTTTTAGAAGGTGTGAAGGCAGCACTAATAACAGATAAAAGTTGGAATAATGGAAATTATAAAAAACAACCAGTTGCAGGTTTAAAAAGCTTTGGACGTGTATATGCTGGTTGGGCCTTCTCTCAAGATTTTTATAGAAAAAAACTTTATAAAAAATTTGGTTTTGAGAGTGTTGAGGATTTGCTTAAAGATTGGGCTAATGATCATGCAAAAAATTGGGATGCAAATGATCTTTTAAGCAAACTAAAGACTTGGCAGCTAAACAATATAAGCAGTGGTCCACTCTATAAGGGCAATTATATTAAAGCTTTAAGGTCAATTAGAGCAAAGACAATTTTGATGCCATGTAATCAGGATTTATATTTTAGGACAGAAGATAATATGTATGAAGAGAAATTTATTAAAAGAGTATCTTTAAAACCTATTGACTCACCTTATGGGCATTGTGCTGCAAATCCAGGTAATGATAAGAATTTTCAAAGAAAATTAGATCAAAATATTGCTGAACTATTAACTTAGTTAAATAAAGTAATAGAAAAACACTATTAAATTACAAGTTGTACCCAATATAGACACTAAGAGGGTTTTTGTGTGAAACAAAATCGATCAAACTATAGATATGAAAAATCAACTTAAGAAAGAGCTTAAGAAGATAAATATACACAGTCAGAGTTTATTTGAAAGCCCATTAAAAATTCTTAAAAAAATAAATTTAGATAAATTTAAAAAAATCACATCTTTTTCTTTAACTAAAAAATATAAAGATTTCAAAAAAAATATTAAACAAAAGGAACTAAATAAAATCAAGTTATTAAAAGAAAAAAAAATTAGAGAATTAAAAAAAGAAAAATTAGAACAAGAAAAACAAAAGATAGAAGAGATAAAGTTAATTAAACAAAATGAATTAAATATATTAAAGGAAGAAAAACAAAAGATAGAGAAACAAGAAAAACTAAAAATAAAAATAATAAAACAACAACAACAAATTGAAAGACAGAAAATTAAACTTGAGACACAAAGAATAAAAGCTGAAGAGCAAAAATTAAGAGACGAAGACGAAGAAAAAGAACGTCAGGATGATTTAAAATTAAAAGAAGAAAAATTAAGATTAGAATTTTTTGAAAAACAAAGAGTGAGGCAAGAGCAACAAAGAGCAAAAATAGAAAGAGATAAATTAATAACCCTTGAGAGACAGAGTGCTCGTGAAGCTAAACAAAAAATAAATGATGAAGTAGAAAGATTAAAAAATATTGAGATTGATAAACAAAAAAAAGATGAACAAAGATTAAATGAAGAAGAACATAAATTAAATTATCAAAAAAAAAAACTTGAAGAAATAGAACAAAATATTAAAAAAATTGATACTGAGAGATTAAGGGAAAAAGAAATACAAATATTAAAAGAAGCAGACGAATTGAGGAACAAAGAAAAGGAATTTAGATTAAAAGAACAGCAAGAAATAGAAGAGCTTAAGGAATTAAAACTAAAAGACTTTAATCATAGAAAAAGAGAAGAAGAGTTACAATTAAAAGAAGAAGAGATAAAATTAGAAAATTTAAGAGAACAAAAAATAATTGAAGCAGGAATTCTTGAAGAAAGAAGAATCAAAGATGAAGAACAAAAAATAAAAGAATGGGAAAAAAAATTTGATAAGGACCAAATAAAAAAAGAAGAAGAATTAATAAAAAAGTTTAATGACCAATTAATTAGGGAAAAAGAAGAAAGTCAAAAGATAATAGAATTTAAAAAAGAAGTAGTAATAGAAGAAAAGAATGAAGAAATATTAGATGATGAGGTAAGAAAAGAAGAAGATGAAAGATATTAGTTAATCAAAGGTTTCCCCGTTCCTAGTGTGTATTTAATTCGATCTTGAGTTTCTTTTGTTTCAATTAGTCTCATGAAAGCATCTAATTCTAATTTAAACAAATCATCTTCTGATAAAGTTTTATCATGGGTTGTATCTCCTCCACTTAAGACATGGGCTAATTCCTTTGCAACTGTAACACCATGCTCACGAATTATTTTTTCATTGTAAAGTTTTTCTATAATTATATTCATTTCTACCAAAACTTCTTTTCCTGGTAGCTTGAATTCTGTTTCTAGTGGAGTTTTAAATTCTTTATTATCATTTAAGATTTCTTTTGAAACTTCTAATAAACTGTTTCTATTCATTATTTTTTTATCTTCAGGTTTTAAATATTTTAATGGTTCTGCCTCAACTGGTGATGTTGCAGTTTTTCCATAACCAATAATATCAAAAACTTTAAGGGGTGCGTAATGAGGATCTTTTTTAGCTTCATCTGTATCAAGCCATCTAGCCAACATTTCCTTGCATCCCCCACCAGCTGGTATTAATCCAACTATTGTTTCAACTAATCCAACTACAATGTTTGTGTGTGAGGCTACAAAATTACTTTGGACCATAACCTCAAATCCGCCACCAAGTGTTAATCCTGAAGGTGCAGAAACTACTGGATGATTAGAATACTTAAGATGTTTACAGGTTTCTTGAAAATATCTAATAAATTTTTCTATAGATTTAAAGTCATTCTTATTTGCAAAATCCATCGTATAACTCAAATTTACTCCAGCAGAGAATTGCATACTTTCATTTATTATAATCAACGGTTTATCTGTAGCTTTTTTTAAAGCATCCATTGAATCATAATCTAATGCATTTGCTTTAGTGGTAAACTCGACAATATTATAATCATTAAATCTATATATCTGAGCTGAGCTATTTCCATCTACACTTAATGCTTTCTTTTTAGCTTTTCCAAATGTTTCAATGTTAGTATATTTCTGCCTAGGTCCATAAAAATTTTGATTTCTGTTTTGAGATAAATTTTCTAAAAAAGTATTTCCTTTAATGTCATCTATCTTTCCAAAAAAAGTTTCTACTCCGATTTCCTCCAACATTTCAAATGGACCTTTAGTCCAGTTAAAACCTAACCTCATTGCTTCATCAATATCATTAAAATCTTTTGTAATTGATGGGACTAAAGAAGAGGCATATTTAATAATCTTAGAAATAACAGACCAAGCATACTCACCATATTTATCTTCTCTTGAAATTAATTTTTTGAGATCTACTTTATCTGATTTAATATTAATCTTTTTACTTACTGAATACTCTCCTGTTTCAAGATTAATTGCTTCCATAACCTTTACATCACCTGTTTTGTTAACTCTGTAAAACCCACCCTTGCCTTTTCGACCAGTATATCCAGTTTCAATTAATTTTTTTACTAGAGGAATTTCTTTTGCAATTATTTGAAAAGGGTCATTTTCTTGCAATTCTTTAATAAAACTTTTTAAAACATCGGCCATTAAATCTATGCCAATTAAATCATAAAGACCAAACACACCTGTTTTTGGTATGCCCATTGGTCTTCCAAAAATTGCATCTGCTTCTTCTATACTAAGTTTCATTTTAAAAGCCTCCGTCATTGCAACTTGCATTGCAAAAACACCTATTCTATTTCCTAAAAAACCTGGCGTATCATTACAAATAATTGCTCCTTTTCCAAGTTCTGTTTCACAAAAATTTTTTAAAGCGTTTATTTTTTCTAAATCATTATTTTCATTTTTAACTATCTCTAATAACCCCATGTATCTAACTGGATTAAAAAAGTGTGTAATACAAAAATCTTTTTTTTCTTCTTCTGATAAATATTCAGATAAGATTTTAATAGGTATAGATGATGTGTTTGATGAAACTATTGCACCCTTTTTTCTTTCCTTAAATATTTTTTTATAGATTTCATGTTTGATATCTATTCTCTCAACAACAGCTTCTACTACCCAGTCAGCTTCTTTTACTTCATCAAAATTATCTAAAATATTTCCTACTTTAATGTTGTTTATTTTTGATTTATCTAACAAAAGTGGGGGTCTTGATTTGTGAATTTTATCTCGTGCTTGCTCACTTATTTCAGTTTTTAAATCTAGCAAGGTTACTGGAATATTTGCATTACATAGATGCGCAGCAATACCACTACCCATAGTGCCTGAACCAATAACTACTACTTTTTTAATTTCCATAAAATTTTAAATTGAACGGATGTTTATAATAAAAAAAATGAACTTAGTAAATAAATTACCTATTAATTCCTCTTAGTCTTTCAGATCTTCGTCTTAAAAGTTCTGCACTAACTAGAATTAAAGTAGACATTATGATTAAGCATGTTGCTACGGCCATGATTGTTGGACTTAATTGTTCCCTTAGCCCAACCCACATTTGAATTGGAATAGTAGTAGTTTCAAGTCCTGCTAGAAATAATACAACTACAACTTCATCAAATGAAGTTACAAAAGCAAATAGTGCTCCAGAAATAACACCTGGTAAAATTAATGGTAAAGTTATTTTCATAAAAGTATTAACTGGATTACTACCTAAACTAGCAGCAGCCCTTGTAACACTATGATCAAAACCAGTTAATGTTGCAGTAACTGTAATAACAACAAACGGTGTTCCTAAAATAATATGTGCTAAAACTATCCCTGTATGTGTTGCAGCCAAACCTACTTTTGCCATAAAGAAAAATATTGCTGTGCCTGAAATAATTAATGGAACAATCATTGGTGAAATTAATAAAGCCATGAATGCTGCTTTGTAAGGCATGTGTCTACTACTTAAACCTAATGCTGCAACTGTTCCAAGAATTGTTGAGCCAATAGTTGCAAAGAAAGCAATGATAATGCTATTTTTTGCTGCTAATCCCCATGGATTTTTAGTACCGTAAATCATATCTTCATACCATCTTAAAGAAAAACCTTCTGGATCAAGTGCTAACATTTTTGCTGAAAAGTGAATGTATTGCTCAGCATTAAATGAAAGTGGTAGAATTATAAAGAGCGGAGCAATTAAAAAGAAAAACACTAATCCACAAATAGTTAAATATGTGTAGTGCCATATTCTATAATTCCATGATGTGTAAGTTGGTAATGACATAATTTATCCTAGTTTAATATTATCTATTCCTACTAATTTATTATAAATCCAGTAAATGGTTAATACACCAACCAACAGCATTGTGCCTAATGCAGCAGCAAATGACCAATCTAAAGAACTTTTCATATGATAAGCAATTGTATTACTAATTAAAGATCCACTAGCACCACCTACTAATGCAGGTGTAATGTAATAACCTATTGCTAAAATAAAAACCAACAATGACCCAGCACCAATACCTGGAACTGTTAATGGAAAGTAAATTTTTCTAAATGCTACAAATGGTGTTCCACCTAAAGATTTTCCAGCTCTCATTAAGCTTGGAGATATTGTTTTCATTACACTGTAAAGTGGTAAAACCATAAATGGTAGTAAGATTTGCGTCATCGCAACAAAAGTTCCAATTACATTGTACATTAGTTCTGGCCTATTATCATTGGCTGCAAGCCCAAGCATTACAATTAAATCATTAATTGGGCCTTGCTGTTGAAGTAAAACCATCCAACTTGAAGTTCTAACTAACAGTGATGTCCAGAATGGAAGTAGTACACATATCATCAGTAAATTACTATATTTCATGGGTAATGTAGCTAGTAAGTATGAAATTGGATAAGCAAGTACGAAACAGAATATAGTTACCCAAAAAGCAACTTTGAGAGTTCTTAACCATAGTATCTTATGAATTCTTCTGTCCTCTGGTTGCTGAACTATATCTCCATTTTGGTCAAATTTTAAATCCACACCTTTTAGATATTTAGCATAAGTCCAATTTGGTGCAGCATTCTTTAAAGCAACTAAATATTCAGGTTGACCCCACCTTTTGTGAACATTTATAAATTGTTCTTTATAGTTTCCATCTTCGAATTTTCCAAGTTTTCTAACTGTTTTTTTTATTAAGCTACTAAATCCACCTTTTTCATAATTTAATCTTGCTATGATCTTGCCATAAGTTTTAGTCTTTTTTAAATATGATAAATCTTCATAAAGAGCTGCATAAACTGGCTCTTCTGGAAGGTTTTTGCCATCCCATTTTTCAATCGCTGTAAAGGTATTTGGTAACATTTTAGTGATCTTACGATCATCAATACTTCTAAATAACATGTCACCTATTGGAAAAACATATGTAATTATAAGAAACAGAAATAATGGTCCCACAAGAAATAATGCTTTTAATTTATTTTTTCTCTCAGCTTTTCTTAAACTGACCTCTAAAGGTAACCCATCTGATGATAATATTTGTTCTGTGCTCATATTTTAAAATTCTCAAAAAAAAAGGGCGGCTATCATTTAACCGCCCTAGTATTTTATAATAAAAACTTAATCTATAATACTAAAATTATAGTCCAGCTTTCATTGCTTCCCATTTCTCGTTGATTTCATCTTGGTTATCTGCCCAGAAATCAGGATTCATTAGGATATATTTTTTAGTGTTAACAGGTGCTGTAGGCATGTGTTGTACCATGCTTGTCTTACCATCTTTATACCATGGCTCTCCAGCATCTATAATAGCAATTGAAGACTTTCTCCAAGGAGCGTAAGCAATATACTTAGCACTTCCAGCTAAACCTTCAGTACTTGTCATTTCTCTAAGTACTTTCAAAGCTTCACCATTAGCATCGTTAGGTCCACCTTTAACCATTGCAAAATACTCATAGTCAAGAATTTGTCCATCCCATACTTGTACAAGAGGAGTTCCTTCCATTTGCGCATTAAAGAATCTACCGTTCCAACCAGTTGCCATTACCACTTCACCATTGGCAAGTAATTCAGGCGGTTGAGCTCCAGCATTCCAGAATACACATCCACCATTTGGATCAGTACAAAGGTCTGTAATCATTTTCATTGCTCTGTCTACTCCACCAGCAGCTTCAAGTTTTCTGTAAGTTAAGTCAGAACCTTTACCAGGGTTTACACCGTCTGCAGTGATAGCAATCTCTAAGTTAGACATTGCACCTTTGTAAATTGCTCTTTTTCCAGGAAACTTAGCAGTGTTAAAAAAGTCTTTTAATGTAGACGGTTTTTTTGCACCGATAGTTGCATCATTGTAAGCATAGTTCCAAGAGTACAAGATGTTTCCAACTGCACATTTAGAAGGCATGCCAGTAAAGAAGTCTTGACTTGCTGGAGTTCCATCTGGAGCAGGTGAAAAATCTTTGTCAAAGTCGAATTCAACAAAAATACCTTCATCACATCCAATGATAGTGTCTTTTGCATATACATCGATAATATCCCATGTAATTGCACCAGCTTCTTTTTGAGCTTTAATCTCTGATAATCCACCTGTGTAATCTACCCAGTTTACAGCAATACCTAATTTAGCAGCTGTAGGATCACCATACCCTAATTTTTGACTTTCCGTATAAGCACCACCCCAAGAAGCTACAGTAACTGCAAAAGCTGAAGTTGTGATAGAAAGTACAAAAGATAGAGCAAGTAATAGTTTACTTAATTTTTTCATTTTCTCTCCTATTTAACGTTAACGTTTTATTTAAGTGACACTAAAACAATATAGGCACGTTTAGTCAACAGCCAATTATGTCTAATTTGCCTTTATTTTATAGGGAATTTTATAATGCTTATTTTGGATCTAGAGCTCTACAGTCAATACTATTCCAGCCGATATTTAGCTCATTACCCTTTTTAAGATCTAGTCTTGCAGTACTGTTTGGTACTTTAAGAATAAAATCTTTGTTTCCAAGTAGATCAACTCTAAGTCTCGTGTGATCACCGTGGTAAATTATTTCTTCTATTTTACCCTTATGATTATTATCCATTTTATCTTTAGGATCTATAATTGCTCTTTCAGGTCTTAGTGAAATTTTAGTTTTCTCACCTTTTGCCTTTACAGCAACTGGATTTGCTAAAATTTCTATACCATTATCTAATTTAACCTTACATTTATCACCTGAAATATCTGCAACCTGCCCTAAAAATTTATTATTCTCTCCAATAAACTCAGCAACAAAAGAATTAACAGGTTGTTCGTATAATTCATCTGGGCTTGATAACTGCTGAACTTTACCATCATTGAAAACTGCAATTCTATTTGACATTGTTAACGCTTCAGTTTGATCGTGTGTTACATAAACAACTGTTACACCAATACTTTCATGAATATGTTTAATTTCATATTGCATGCTTTCTCTTAAATTTTTATCTAATGCACCAAGTGGCTCATCCATAAGTACTACCTGTGGATCAAAAACTAATGATCTTGCAACAGCAACACGTTGTTGTTGTCCACCAGATAATTGCATCGGCATTCTTGCTTCAAAACCATGAAGTGAGACCATTGATAAAGCTTTATCAATTTTTTTATCTGCTTCATCTTTTGGAATTTTTCTAACTCTTAATGGAAAAGCTAAATTTTCATAAACAGTCATATGAGGGAACAAAGCGTAGTTTTGGAATACCATTCCAATTCCTCTTTTGTGAGGTGGAATGTTTGAAATTACTTTACCATCTAAATAAATTTCTCCATGAGTTGGGGTTTCAAAACCAGCCAGCATCATTAAACAAGTTGTTTTACCAGAACCAGAGGGTCCCAACATAGTTACAAACTCACCTTCTTCAATATCAAGATTTAATCCTTTAACGACTAATATTTTGCCATCGTAGCTTTTGTCTACATTGTCAAATTTTACGAATTCTTTATTTTTTGCCATATTTTCTCCAGGAGATTTAAAACATTTGTTGGCTTATTTATCAAGTTTTTTTATTTCAACTACTTAATGTGAAGATCTTTTGAAAAATTACAAAATAACTCACACCCTTTGTCGGTTATTCGTATTGCTTCTGATGCTTCAACTCCCCATTCTCCAAATTGCATTACAGCAATCATATGAAAAGTAACATTTGGTTCTAATATAGTCATATCACCTTTAGATATATTAAGGGTATGTTCGCCCCAATCTGGTGGATAACCAATTCCTATTGAATACCCAGTTCTAGAGGTTTTTTCTATTCCATATTTATCTAGAATTTTCCAAAAAGCTTGCGCAACATCATCTGCTGTTTGCCCTGGTTTTGCTGCATCTATTCCAGCTTGAAGAGCCTCATTTGTTTTATTCATAGTATCAATTTTCACTCGATCAGGCTTTCCAAGTAAAACTGTTCTTGCCATTGGACAATGATACCTTTGGTATACCCCTGAAAGTTCAATAATTGTAGCTTCACCCTCCACAAACTTATCCTGTGTTGCTGTTAAATGTGATGCTGAAGTACCCTTTCCTGTTGGGACTAGTGTTGCAATACTTGAATATTCTCCACCAAATTCTGGGGTTCCATAAAATAATGCTTTTTGAATTTCACCCACCGCATCACACTGCCTGACGCCAGGATTTATCACATCAATTGCTGTCTGCATTCCTTTTTGAGAAATTATTGCTGCAGATTTCATAAGTTCTATCTCCGCATTAGATTTAACAACACGAGCCCAATTAACCAATCTTTCAGAATCTTTTAACTTAGCATTTGGCAACCCTTGTTTCATTTTTTCATAACAATAAGCTGTAAAATAATGACTATCCATTTCTAAACCTATTGTAAGTTTATCCCATTTTCTCTCTTTTATAATTTCTACTAAATTATCATAAGGATGAACTGGCCAAGTATGAATATATTTCTCATCATAAACTAAAATATTTTCATTTTTTAAATAAGTTTTTATATAAGCTCCACCTGAGTCTTGCTTTCTAACCCAACATAATGGCTCATCAGCATTTACATGAACAATTACAGCTTGAGCATAATAAAACGACCAAGCATCATAGCCAGTTAAATAGTTCATATTTGCTGTATCACTAGAGATTAATAACTCTATGCCTTTCTCTTGCATTGAACTTTGAACTTTTTTTAACCTTGCTTTGTATTCTTCTTTGCTAAAATTCATATAGTTTAACTATTAAATAATTTTCCAAAACCGTCAATCTTTTCTTTATAATCAATTGCATTAAGAGAATCCCAGATTAAAGTTTGATTACTTGATAGAACAACTTTATTTATTTTTTTTTCTAATTTATTAATTATAGATAGCGCTGGTAAAGCCGTACACGAAATAAATAACGCCTCACTATCTGCAAGATCTATTTTTGACAAGACATCAAATAAATGATCTTCATCAACTTTTCCAATATCAAGGTCAGAATCAATATCAAAATAAGTTAAAGAATTAATAATAATATTTTCTTTTTCAAAATAGTTAACCACAGATTCATTTATTGTTTTTGTATAAGGTGTAAAGATGGATATCTTATTAATGCCTAATACTTTTAAAGCTTTAATTGCAGAAGTTATTGGGGTTGTAACTTTTGCTTCTGGTTTAGCTAAGTGTACTTTTTCTTTTATCACGTCATATCCTGCTGCAACTGTTCCAGATGTGCAACCATACGCTACACAATCTATTTTTTGATCTGGAAGAATGTCTTTAGTAACCTCAGTAATATCTTCGGCCATTTTAGCTAACGTTTCATTGGTTAGAGGATTATAACAATGA
This sequence comes from uncultured Candidatus Pelagibacter sp., assembly GCA_905618915.1. Lineage (GTDB taxonomy): Bacteria > Pseudomonadota > Alphaproteobacteria > Pelagibacterales > Pelagibacteraceae > Pelagibacter. The sequence continues at coordinate 59,374 of CAJQTI010000046.1, forward strand.
ATTCTATTTACATAGAGATCAATGTCTCTTCCATAGATCACATTATTAAAATCCTTTTCAATTCTAAAATCACTACCTAATGTGATTAAGCCAATTCTGGGGTTGGATTTTGAAATGTATTTTGGTTCAACCTTGTTTAATTTCATAAATTACCTGTAATATCTGGATTAAATATATATTGAATAAGGAGTCTAGTTAAAATAGAGTTTAGTAAAAGCGTACATAACTCGTCGTTACCTAAGGTTTAAACGGTACTAAAGAATACGAAAGTGGGATCAGTCGTCTTTAAATTTAATTATTTAAGGAGGTTTGAATGAAGTTTGGATATTTTTGTAACACTACTAACTGGGATCATAAACCATACAATCAACTATTAAATGAAACCCAAGAAATCACTACTTACTGTGATGAAAATAATTGGGACTCTATTTGGTATACAGAGCACCACTTCAATCACGAAGGCATGGAATCTTGTACTAACCCATTAATGATGGGAGTTGATGCTGCCGCCAGAACAAAACAAATTAGAATAGGTCAAGCTTGCAATGTAATTACATTTCATAATCCTATCCGCCTAGCTGAAGACATAGCTTTGCTAGATCAATTGTCTGGAGGGAGAGTTGATGTTGGTATTGGAAGGGGAATTTATGGAAGAGAAGCCATCAACATGAACAAAGAGGCTGACTTAAAAGATCAAGCTAAAAATTTTAGATTATTTGATGAGACTTTAACAATCATGAAAAAAGCTTGGACTGAGGAATTTTTTAGTCATAAAGGTGAATTTTATACTTATCCATCACCAAATTTTACTTGGCAACATGATATGAGTCCACCTAGTGAAAAGTTTGTAGATACAAAAACAAATGAAATAAAAAAGATAAGTGTTGTGCCAAAACCAAAACAAGAACCTCATCCTCCAATATGGCAAGTTGTTGATGGTGCAAGATCAATTGAATGGGCAGCACAGAATGGCTTAAATACAATAATGTGGATACCTACTGTTAAAGCTTTAAAAAAAAGATTTGAAATTTATAAAGATGCAAAATCTAAAGCAGAAAATAGAGATGTTCCACTAGGTGAAGGTGTGTCTTTAGTTAGAGATATGTTTGTTGCTGAAACCATGGAAGAAGCAGAAAAAATGGCTGGTGAACATATTATCAATTATATGAAGTGGGTATGTCACTGGAGAGGATTAGGTAATCATATGAATCCAGATGAGAAGTTACCAGAAACAAAACATAAATTGGACTTACTCAATTATGATTTTTTACATAAAAGAAATTTATTATTTGGAACACCAGAGTATGTTGTTAATAAAATAAACGAATTAAAATCAGAGTTAAACTTACAAAACTTACAAGTTTGGTCTAATTTTCCTGGAATAAATCATGAGGCTTGCATGAGAAGTATAAAGCTGTTTAATGATGAAGTTATACCGAAGATTAATTTAGATAATTCAAATATAGAGAAAGCAAGTTAATGAAACTAGAACTTAGAAAGTTTACAAAATTTGTAGACAAGACTTTTATTGAAGGTGGTAAAGAAGCTAAGGAACCTGTTCTACTTGTTTCTGTTGCAGCTGTTTTTAAAAATCCGTGGAGTGGAAAAGGTTTTGTTGAAGATTTAAAACCAATTATTTTAGACTTAGCACCAAAGTTAGGTGATATTTTAGTTCCTGAGTTAATAAAAGAAATTGGATCTCCTGAAAAAATTTTAGCCTATGGTAAGGCTGGTACAGTCGGGCTTGACGGTGAAATTGAACATGCATCAGCATTTATTCACACTTTAAGATTTGGAAATAAATTTAGAGACGCTGTTGGTGGAACATCTTATTTAAGCTTTACCAATACTAGAGGTCCTGCTGGATCAAAAATGTCCATTCCAATGATGCATAAAACAGATTCTGGTCTAAGGCCTTATTATCTTACTCACGAATTTACTATACATGATGCTCCTTTTAATGATGAAATCGTTATTGCTATCGGTGGAGCTTCGAGTGGTAGAGCCCATGCACGAACAGGAGATCGTTATCAAGATATGAAAGAAATGGGACTAGACCCTAAGTAATTGGATGTCTCAAAATTTTGACTCAAATCAAAATTATTATTCATTTATTGATAATAATACAGATCCGTTAGTATTCATTCATGGTGTTGGGCTAGATCATGGAATGTGGGAGCCTCAAACTAAATCTTTAAACGATCATTCAATAATTACTTATGACTTGTTAGGTCATGGAAGAACTCCTTATGATAAAGAGGAAGTTACTTTGAATGATTTTTCAAACCAATTAGATGATTTATTACAATTTTTAAAAATAGATAAGATTAATCTAATTGGATTCTCTCTGGGTTCATTAGTTGCATTAGACTTTGCTTCAAAATTTCAGGATAAATTAAAAACCTTAACATTGCTTGGAACTACATATGGAAGAACTATAGAGCAAAGAAGTTTGGTCATAGAAAGGTTTGAGCAAGCTAAGTTAAATAAACCTATTTCAAAACAAGCACTAAAAAGATGGTTCACAGATCAATACTTAAAAGACCATCCTGAAATTTATGATCAATTTATAAAGATCTTAACAAAAAGAGATGAAGATCATGTAAATTTTTTAAAAGCCTATAAACTATTTACTTATCATCAAGACGATATCAGTATGATTAAAAGTATAAAAACTAAAACTCTGGTGATGACAGGATCAGATGACTTAGGTTCAACAGTTGAGATGTCAAAATCCTTATCTAATGATTTAATAAATTCAAGTTTTATTGAGATAAATAATGGCAAACATCTTTGTAGTATAGAATGCGCAGATGATGTAAATATTAAGCTTAAAAATTTTATTAATAATTAAATGACACAAATACAAAATTTTAAAATGTTTATTGATGGGGAGTGGTTAGAATCTTCATCTGGAAAAAAAATTGAAACTTTAAATCCTGAAACAAATGAAGTGTGGGCAACTGTTCCTGAAGCAAGCAAAGAGGATGTTGATAAAGCAGTTAAGGCCGCCCAAAATGCTTTTAATGGATCATGGCCCAAATTACACCCTAAAGAAAGAGCAAAATTTTTAAGAAATATTGGTGATCAACTAAGAGAAAATGCCGAACACCTAGGTAAGATTGAAACAATTGATACAGGAAAACTTTATAAAGAAATAAAATCTCAAGCTATTTATATAGCTGAATATTATGATTATTACGCAGGTCTTGCAGATAAAATTGAGGGCACTGTTGTTCCTATTGATAAACCAGATATGCAAGTCATTACTACAAGAATGCCAATTGGTGTAATAGCTGCAATAATTCCATGGAACTCTCAAATGCTTTTGACTGCTGTAAAATTAGCCCCTGCTCTTGCAATGGGAAATACCGTAGTGATAAAAGCCTCAGAACTTGCCCCTGTTACTTTATTAGAGTTTGCAAAATTAATTGAAAAGTCTGGAATACCTAAGGGTGTAGTAAATATAATCACAGGATTAGGTGAACCTTGTGGAAAAGCTTTGACCACTCATGATTTGGTTGAAAAAATTGCATTTACTGGAGGGCCTGAAACTGCAAGACATATAATTAGAAATTCTGCAGAAAATTTATCACAGGTAAGTTTAGAGCTAGGTGGAAAAAGTCCTGTAGTTCTTTTTAATGATGCAGACCAGGAAAATGCATTAAACGGGATAACAGCAGGCATTTTTGCTGCAAGTGGACAAAGCTGTATTGCTGGGTCAAGACTTTATATTCAGTCAAAAATTTATGATGAGTTTTTAGATAAATTAGTATTAAAAGCGGAAAAAATAAAATTAGGTGCACCAATGGATCCTGATACTCAGATGGGTCCTTTAAATAGTTTTAAACAATTAGAAAATATTGAAAAAAATATTAAAGCAACATTAGATCAAGGTGGAAAGCTTAGATGTGGTGGAAAACGATCAAACATTTCAAATAAAGGATATTATTTTCCAGCAACAATAATTGAATGTAAAAATCACAACTTACCTACTGCTGAAAATGAATTATTTGGACCTATTTTATCTGTTATGAAATTTGAAACTGAAGAAGAAGCGATTAATCAAATGAACGATAACCAATATGGTTTATCCTCAGGAATATACACCTCTAACTTAGGAAGGGCTATGAGAGTTTCTAAAGCAGTAAGAGCAGGAATTGTTTTTGTAAATACCTACAGATTAATTTCTCCCTCCGCTCCCTTTGGTGGTATTAAAGATAGTGGCTATGGTAAAGAAGCTGGAATTGAGTCAATAAAAGAATATACAAGAATTAAGACTACATGGTTTAATTCGTCAGATAAACCGATGGGTGACCCATTCACAATGGGTTAATTTTTGACTACAAGACATTACCTTTTAGTTTTATTTATTATGTTTATGTTTGGAAGTTCATATCCAATTAATAAACTTGCTCTAAATACATCCTTACCACCAATGCTAGCTGGATCTTTAAGAATGTTAATACTTTTTATTTGTCTTCTTCCATTTTGTAAATTCAAAATTCCAAATAAAAAATATTTTCTTCCTTTAGCAGGTTTTTCATTATCAATGGGCTTTGGTGTTATGTTTTTTTTAAATTTATCGTTAGGGAAAGCAACTTTTGTAGCTCCAATTATTATTGGTGCTCAACTTACAATACCTTTTGCAATTCTTGCCAGTTCAATTTTTCTTGGTGAAAAAGTTAATATGAAGCAATGGTTATTAATACTAATTTCTTTTTTTGGAGTTTTTCTAATTGGATACGATCCAAACTTAAAAGGAGAAATTTATGCAATCTTTTTATGTAGTATTTCAGCTTTTTTTTATGCTATTGCAAATGTTCTTTCAAGATACATAAAAGAAGTTGATGTAAAATTTTCAAATATGATTATGGGATTTACAGGTTTTATAACCATTTTATTATTTTCAATTTTTTCTGAAGGAAATACAGTTTATCATTTAATGAACATAGATATTGCCACCTGGTTTCTATTACTTCATAATGGAATATCAGTTTCTGTTATTGCACATACTTCTTTATTTTATCTTTATAGATTTTATTCAGTTAATAAAATTATTCCCTTTTATTCTTTGTTTCCAATATTTGGCTTATTTCTAACATTCCTTATTTTTGGTGAGATTCCAACATTACTTAGTGCAATTGGAGGGGTAATTGTGATTGTTTCAGTCTATCGGCTTCAAAAAATAAGGTAAATCACCTGTTGAAAATTTGTTCAAATAGGCTTTAATTTCTCTTTTATAAATTGTTAACAATCAAAGAGGAAATATAATGAAAAAACTATTTATTGCTGCATTTATATTCGTTTCAACTTTTACAACGAATACATTCGCAGAAGTTAAGATGGGAATTATTTTAGGATTTACTGGTCCTATTGAATCTCTAACACCAGCTATGGCTGCATCTGCAGAACTTGCTTTTAAAGAAGCTTCTGATTCAGGTTCACTATTAGGTGGAGAAACTATTTCAGTAGTAAGAGCAGACTCAACTTGTGTTGATTCAGCAGCAGCAACTGCAGCAGCTGAAGGTGTTATTGCACAAGGTGTAGCAGCAATTATGGGTGCTGACTGTTCAGGTGTAACTGGTGCTATCGCATCTAATGTTGCTGTACCAAATGGTGTAGTAATGATTTCACCATCAGCAACTTCGCCAGGACTTACAGCTTTAGATGATAAGGGTTTCTTTTTTAGAACAGCCCCATCTGATGCTAGAGGTGGCCAGATTTTAGCTGATATTACTAAAGACAGAAGAATCAAAAGTGTAGCAATTACTTACACTAACAATGACTATGGAAAAGGTTTAGCTGATGTTTATGCAGCAGCTGTAAAAGCTCATGGCATTAAAGTAACAATTGTATCTGCTCATGAAGATGGAAAAGCTGATTACTCATCTGAAGTAGCTACTTTAGCGTCAGCAGGTGGTGATGCAGTAGCAGTAATTGGTTACCTAGACCAAGGTGGAAAAGGAATTATTCAAGGTTCTTTGGACTCTGGTGCATTTGATAAATTTATTTTATCTGATGGTATGATTGGTGACTCGTTAACTGATGCTTTTGGAAAAGATTTAAATAAATCTTTTGGTTCAATGCCCGGTTCAATGAATGAAAAAACAGCAGGTACTTTTGCGTCTGTTGCTAAAGCAGCTGGTATCGACTCGTCTGGACCTTACACTGGTGAATCTTATGATGCAGCAGCTTTAATCGTTCTTGCGATGCAAGCAGGTGGATCAGCTGATAGAGCTTCTATTGCTAAGAATGTAATGGATGTTGCTAACGGTCCTGGAACTAAAATTTATCCAGGTGAACTTAAAAAAGGTTTAGATTTATTAGCTAAAGGTAAAAAAGTTGACTACGAAGGTGCAACTGGAGTTTCTTTTACTAGCGTTGGTGAAGCTGAAGGTTCTTTCTTAGAGAAAGAAATCAAAGGTGGAAAATTTAAAAATAAAAAACAAAGATAATTAATATCTTAATTTTAAGACCCTCAGCAGTGAAAATTGCTGGGGGTTTTTTTTATCTAAAAATTGCTGATAATCCTAAAAAACCCAAATATTGAGATGAATATAAGAAAGTAAAAAACTACTTTTCTATAAGTCTCCTCTTTACTTTTAACAAAAAATTTATCACCAAAATAAACACCTATTGGTAAAATAATAATCAGTGGAACGGTTCTATAAATAGTTGTGACATCTACAATTCCAGCAAAAAAACTAAGAGTAAAAGCATAAATATCTGTTAAGAAAAATAATGCTGCTAATGAACCTCTAATTATCGCAGGTTGAATACTTGTAACTAATAAGAATAGTGCAACAGGCATTCCTCCTAAAGTAGTTAATCCATTTAATATTCCGGAAATTATTCCTGTAAAGAATTTTCCATAATTGTTATTAATCTTTTGATTTATGTAGCCTCTCATTAATAAAAATGAAAAAAATATGATTATTACACAGACAGATAGATGTGTGACGTCAGGGGTTAGATATTTTAATAGATAAATACCAACAGGAGAGCCAATAATTATTCCAAATAATAGTTTTACAACAAAATTCCAATCTATTTTGTTCCATATATATGGAACCATAAAAATACTAATAATGACCTCAAGTATTAGGATAATTGGAACTATTTCTATCGCTGGAAGAATAAAAGAAAAACCTGAGATGCATGTTGCTGAAAAGCCAAAGCCATTAAACCCTCTTATAATAGATGCAATAAATACGGTAAATATTACAAAATAAATTTCGACTAAGCTGAGTTGAAAATAAGCTAGTAAATCCATCTTACTTTCTCTCTTTAAAATCAGCTCTTAATGTTGACAAAATAATTAAAACTAAAAATATTATACAAACTAAATTCATTGTTTTCCAACTTGTTAAGGTTAAGAAAACTCCTGCAGATAAACTTGCAGTTGCTTGAATTGAATAAACTATTAAATCATTAAAACCTTGTGCTTTAAATTTTTCATTTTCTCTATACGATAGAACTAACAAACTTGTTCCTGATATAAATAAAAAGTTCCAACCAAATCCTAAAAATATTAATGCAATTAAGTAATTAGTAAAATTTTGATCAAAGAAACTAGTTAAAACTGTTATTAAAAATAAAAAAACACCAGCATACATTATTTTACTATGTCCAAATTTTCTTATCAAATTACCAGTAACTAATGACGGTAAAAACATAGCTGCAATATGAAGTTGAATTACCAATCCTGTTTTAGTTAAACTTATTTTTTCCATTACATGCATACTTATTGGTGTGGCTGTCATTAAAAATGCCATTACCGCGTAAGCAAATGCAGAAGCAATTAATGCTTGTAAAAATCTTGGTTGAGAAATTAATTCTAAATAACTTCGTGAATTTTCTTTATTAACATTATTTGGTTTGTGTCCATCTTTATAAAAATATAAAAAAATTGTTGATGTAAGTGTTAAAGCTGCAAGTACGATGTACGATCCAGCATATAAATGTTCAGAAATAATTTCTTTTGAAAAATTGGCCGCATTTGGTCCTATAAAGGCTGATCCTATTCCTGCTAATAATATTATTGATATAGCTTTTGGTGCCATATCTTTTTTTACTGTTTCAACAGCTGCAAAACGGTATTGATGGCTAAAAGCTACTCCTGCCCCAAGTAAAAAACATGCAAAATTAAATAAAATAAAACTTTCACTGATTATTGAGTAAGCAGCAAGCAGTGATGACAATGAGCTTCCAATTGAAGAAAAAATAAATCCTGCTCTTCTACCAATTATACTCATAATTTTTGCTGCAAAAATTGCAAAAATTGCAACACCTACAATTGATAAAGCCATTGGTAGTGTTGCTAAAGATTTTATTGGGCTAAACTGAGAACCAATTATGCCACTTAAGAAAACTGTAACTGGCGCTGCTGTAAAAGCAAAGATCTGACTTAAAATCAACAACCACAGATTCTTATTCATTAAAAAAAATATTTATCACCGATGTACATAGCCCATGCTACTGCAGCTCCAAGTATAATATATTTCATAATAACTTTATTTTATTTCTATTTTCTCAGGAAGTATACCTTTAGGGCGATACCTCATAATTAACAATAAACCCATCCCCATCATTAAATATCTAAAGTAAGGAACACTCTCTGTTAAATGCACTTTTAACTCATGAGTCTCTGGAAGACCCACAGTAAACAGATTAATCAAGAACAGGGATATCGGTGCAGCCTCAATCCATAGAAACCATACTGCAAATCCACCTAAAATAGCTCCAAAATTATTTCCACTACCACCAACAATTACCATTACCCAAATTAAAAAAGTGTACCTCATAGGTCTGTAACTACCAGGTGTGAATAAACCATCTTGAGTGACTAACATTGCACCTGCAATACCAACTATTGCTGATCCTAAAATAAATATTAACAAATGTTGTTTAACAACATTCTTACCCATAGCATTCGCTGCTTCTTCGTTGTCTCTAATAGCTCTCATCATTCTTCCCCATGGAGAATAAAGTGCTTTTTGAGTAACTATTAATAAAGCAATAACTACAATTAAGAATAAACCTGAATAACAAAGTTTTACAAAAACTGAAGATCCTTCAATTACCAACTGATTAAGTGCAGCTTGTTTATCTGCAATATTGGAAATTAATTCTAATTTACCTGAATTAAATTTTGCAACTAGATTAATAAACCATTCAGTTGTCTGAAGGTTAACCTCATAAGGTACTGGTCGATCTAATCCAATTACATTTTTAACACCTCTTGCCAACCAATCTTCATGTTTGATTATAGCAATAACAATTTCTGAAATAAGTAATGTAGCGATAGCTAGATAGTCAGCACGTAAACCAAGAGCAACCTTACCTACAATAAATGCTAATCCAGCCGCAAAGAAAGCTCCAACTATCCATGAAAATACTATTGGTAAACCTAAGCCTCCAAGAAATCCTGTTGTTGCTGGGTTTACTGCTTCGATTGCTTCAATGCCTGACTCAGAAGTAATTCTTATAATTACAATTCCAGTAATTATAATTCCGGCTATTCCATATGTTCTTATTTTTGATTTCTCAAAATTTTTTAAAATAAACCGAATAAGAAAAACTATTGCAATTATTAGACATAGACATATTAGAATATCAAATCCACCTGCACTCCATGCTTCTGGAACAGGATCAACCGATATTAAAACTGCAGCCAACCCTCCTAAGGCTGCATAACCCATAAGACCAAAGTTAATTAAACCAGCATAGCCCCATTGGACATTTGCTCCCATAGTCATAACTGCTGAAATTAGACACATATTAAAAATTGAAAGAGCAACATTCCATGATTGAAATATTCCAACTAAAATAATTAAACCCATCATTATTGTATAAGCTGCAATTATATTTAAATTCTTTCTCACAGTACTTTCCCTTTAAATATTCCATTGGGTCTATAGAGCAAAACAATCACCAATATAGAAAATGATACTGCAAATTTATAATCAGTTGATAATAATTGTACTAACGTTTCTGGCTCCATACTTTCTGGTAAAATATACATAAAAAATTTCTTATATGCGTAAGTAATAAATATCTCTGAAAAAGCTATGACATATCCCCCTAAAAATGCTCCAAATGGGTTTCCTATACCACCAACAATTGCTGCAGCAAAAATTGGTAACATATTGTTAAAGTAGGTAAATGGCTTGAAGCTTTTATCCAAACCATACAAAGCACCACCAATAGTTGCTAAAATACCAGCAATAATCCATGTAATCATAACTACTCTTTTAGGGTCAATTCCTGATAATAGAGCCAAATCTTCATTGTCTGAATAAGCACGCATACTTTTTCCTGTTTTAGTTTTGTTTAAAAACCAAAATAAAATTGAAACTAATATAAGTGTTACAAATACAGTAATTGCCTGACTAGATTTAATTGCTAAACCCTCATTAAGTCCTGTCATTTCTTTAAACTCACCTGCTTTGATAATAAATTTTTCTCCATCAAAGAATCTTCTGTCAGCAGGACCAATTATTATTCTTACAACAGCTTGTGTTACGAACATTACACCTATACTTACCATTGCAAGTTGAACTGGTGGACTTTTACTTACCCTGTAATACCTAAATACAAATTTATCTATAAAGAGCATGTAACCAATCATAAAAATTATTGCAAAAGGTATCGCAAGAAGAGCTGTTGGTAAAACTCCTAGAGAAATACCAATCGATTGAAAATACCAAGTAATTAAAATGGTCACCATTGTTCCAAATGCCATCATGTCTCCGGTTGCAAAGTTTGCAAATCTTAAGATCCCATAAATTAAAGTTACAAAAATCGCACCGAGTGCTAATTGTGAACCATAAGTTAAAGCTGGAACAAAAATATAATTTAACAGTAATATTATTGCATTTAAAAAATCCATACTATCCTCCTAAAAATGAGCTTCTTACTCTTGGATCATTTAATAACTCTTTTCCAGTACCTGCATACTTATTTTCTCCAGTAACCAATACATATCCACGATCAGAAATATTCAATGCTTGCTTAGCATTTTGTTCAACCATTAAAATAGCAACATTTGTTCTTTTAACTTTAATGATATGATCAAATAATTCATCCATCACTATTGGAGATACACCTGCCGTAGGTTCGTCTAACATTAATACTGATGGTTTAATCATTAGAGCTCTTCCAAGAGCAACTTGTTGTCTTTGACCACCAGATAATTCACCAACTAACTGATTTCTTTTTTCTCTTAATATTGGAAAGAGTTCATAAATTTCTTCTATAACATTTTGATAGTTATCATCTCTCAGATAAGCTCCCATTTCTAAATTTTCTTCAACTGTCATTCCTGCAAAAACATTTTTTGTTTGTGGTACAAATGAAATACCTTGTCTAACTCTATCCTGTGGTGAAAGTTTTGAAATGTCCTTTCCATCAATAACTACAGCTCCTGATTTTAAATTTATAAGACCAAGTAATGCTTTCATGGCAGTAGATTTACCGGCACCATTAGGTCCTAGAATTGATACTATCTCCCCTCTATTTACATCAACAGAACAAGAGTTAATAATATCTGGGCCAGTGCCGTATCCACCAGTCATTTTTACACCTTCAAAAAAAGCCATTAATTTTCATCCTTAATTTTAGATCCTCTGCCCAAATAGCTATCAATAACCTTTTCGTCTTTCTTAGCCTCTTCAGCAGTTCCTTCAAATAAAACAGATCCTTCTGCCATAACGATAACAGGGTCACATAATCTACTTATAAATTCCATATCATGTTCAATCATACAGAATGTATACCCTTCCTCTTTATTTAACTTCATAATCGCAGTTCCAAGATCTTTAAGTAATGTTCTATTAACACCAGCACCTACTTCATCAAGTAATACAAGTTTAGCATCCACCATCATGGTTCTTCCAAGTTCTAATAGTTTTTTCTGTCCACCTGATAAATTTCCAGCTAATTCATTTGACAAATGTGTGAGATTTAAAAAATCTACAACATCTTGAGCTTTTTGTTTAACTACAAGCTCTTCAGTTCTGACTAAACTTGGCTTTAATAATGCTGTCATTAGTTTCTCACCTGATTGGTTTGCTGGTACCATCATTAAATTTTCCAAAACAGATAAATTGGTAAACTCATGAGCTATTTGAAAAGTTCTTAATATTCCTTTTGAAAATAATTCATATGAAGGAACATCTGTTACGTCTTCATCATAAAATAAAACTTTGCCACTTGACGCTTTTAGGTTCCCAGCAATTAAATTAAATAAAGTAGTTTTACCAGAACCATTAGGTCCTATAATTCCTGTAATCGATCCTTCTTTAATTTTTAAAGAACAGTCTGAAACTGCAGCCAATCCACCAAAATACTTAGATAGGTTTTGAATTTGTAAAATATTCTGTTCTTGGTTCATGAAATTTTATTTATTGAGTCTTTTATGTATATTGTTAAGCGTCTTTTCTAAAGATTTATAAAAGCCAGCTTTTGTTAGCTCTTTAACTCCCTGCTCATTTAACCCTTTAGGGGTTTGTGATTCTTTCACTAGATATTTTAAATCTTTTTTAGAATTTACAACTGCATCTTCAGATAATGCTAAAAATAAAGATGTTATATATTTTTGTGCATTATTTCGTTTAACTCCTCTTTTTACTAACCAGTCAGTCATTACTCTTAGTAATTCATAAAATGGTGCCATCATTCCAGAAGTTGCCCAAAAGTTAATTGAGGATTTTTCATTTTTAATTTCAACAGTGGTTCCAATTTTATTAAAAAAATCTTTTACTTTTTTATTAGGTGGACAGATTGGTACTGGACCTTTTTTTAAAGATATTGGTGGCAATGGTATTGCTCTTATAATCTTTGCTTTAACTTTAATTGCTTTTTTAAGTTGAGCTAAAGTAATTGTTGATATGAAACTAATTATAGTTTGATTATATCTAAACTTTAAATCTTTAATAATCTTTTCACCAACTGTAGGAGTTACTGATAAAAATATCCAATCACATGAATTAATAATTTCCTGGTTATCTTTGCTAATAGTTATCTTTTTAAACTTCTTTTTAAGACTGCTAGAAATAGATTTATTTCTGTGAGAGATAATTATTTTTTTGTATGAAATACTAGAACTACAGATACCTGTAACCACTGCTGACGTAATTCTACCTGTTCCTATAAAGCCTAATTTCATAAATATAGTTACTTTATAGTGATATTAGCGAATTAATTAATAAAAAAAGAACCTCTAATTCTCAACAGTTCTCTGCTTAAATCTTTATTTTCCTTGAAAGGTTTTCTTCCATGTAGCCAAAAATAATTATTAGCAACTATTGCAGATCCAACAGGTAACTTCGTAATAGCTTTGTTTTTACTTTCTTCTAAGCCATCTGATAATCTCTGTAAAAAATTACCCTGATCCATATTTTTAGGCTCAGGAAACTGGTCAATATAAGAAATATTGGGTTTACCATTTTCATCAGATGAAAACACTGGATGTTCTACCTTGTAGTCTATATTTTTACTTTTTGGTGAACCCCAAATAAAATTCTGCTTACCTACTGGGTCACTATATAAATCCTCACAATGCTCCCAGTCATCAAGATGCAACATTGCAGTCTCTCCACCTTGTGCATTCTGTTCATCAATTTTAGTCATTAATAACCAATCAGTAACTTCTTTCACATAAGTTCCATCTGTATGAAGATCCATATTTGTATAAGCTTTTCTTAAATATGAGTCACTTTTATCCTCATGCTTAACGATAAATCTCGCATAGTATTTTCCTGCCATAGAGTCATGGTTTGGAATTCCAATCAAATGGGCAATAGCAGTTGATAATTTAACAAAAAAAGTATGATCAATTTTAGAATTAATATTTTTTGGACCAATAATAAAACAACCTGTTTCACGATCTTTTATTATTTTGTTCATAAGTTTACTTAATTGATTAGACGTAAGGTCATCTAAGCTTTTCGCTAATGTGAAACGAGTAAATGGTTTGTATTCAAGAGCGGTGATATCAAACTTGTTAAATGGAAATATTAATTTGTCTAAAATCTCATCTTCGATTTGAATATTAATTATTCTTTTAGATTTTTCATGTGCAAAAATTTCAAATCCTTTTATCTTTTCCACTGTCTAAACCAATCTTTATCTAGCAGCAATATTATCATCAACACCCCAGATATAATATCCACCTTTAGCTCGTTCCCAATCCCTATATCTACAACTTGAAGAAAATCTTAAATTTCCCTTAATTTTTTTATCTTTCAATTTTTTTATTTTATCTAATTTTTTTAAAAGCTTAGGATGATTGTATTTTCCAAGATCGAGTAAACAAGCATGTTGGTAAGGATCATACGGGTCATTTCTTGTTGGTATTAAATAAACTGAGTCCATCATTTGAGGGCATCCCTCTTTTGTATGAGCATAAACAGATCCAATTTTTTTACCAGATCCCAGCATTAAGCCAGGTTTATCTGAAGAGTAATGACCATTGCCAGATTTAACACCTGGAACACAGTCATAGCCCATTCCCTGAGTATGAAGAAATTCATGCAATGTTACTAATAATTTTCTTTCGTATGAACCATTACTTTTACTTTTTAAATATGTTGTGCCATACCCAACACCCGCCTCTCCTCCATCAACATTAGAAAAATCAGCAAAGTTATAGTAAATTTTTTTTATATTTTTTTGGTTTTTAACATTATTTAAGAAAGGTATGATGTCATTATTTGCCCACTTATGAAGCTCTTTATGTTTCATATCCATTCTAATAAATGTGATATCTAATTTACCATTAGCCCGATAATCAAATTTATATTTTCTAGCAACACCATCACCTTTTTTATTACCAGCGGTGGCTTTTAACATTACTTCATTTGCCTCTAGTAGAATTTTTTCCATCTCACCATTAATATCCATTTCTCGATCTTCACTATCAGCAGCTAATAAATAATTAAAATGTATTTGATAATCGTCTGTTACATCAGGCTGATCTTCAAAAAATCTTCCAGGTTTTTCATCTGCTGCAAATAATGGAGTTACAAAAAGTATTAGTGATAAGTAAAATATAATTTTTTTCATTTTTTTTATTACAAGTAATTGGTTAATAATGCCATCATGATAGCAGAAAGTACCGTCGGATATACAAAATTTCTTTTTGAAATAAAAAATATGAATAAACAAAATAAGACTACAGATGCTCTACTTAAATAACTTGCATCAGATAAAACTCCTACGGGAAAAATAATTGTTCTAGCAATCAGTGCTGCTAAAGTTGAGTATGCAAGACAATTAAAGTATCTAAATAATTTTGAAGTCTCTTTTATTCTTTCAGAAGAAATAGCTCCTAATAATCTAGAAGAGAATGTTGCTAATGATGTAACTAAAATTGCAAGAACTATGCTAGTTGACATTTAGTTCTCCTATTAGATAAGCAATAGTTCCACCAACAAGTCCACCAAGTAAAATTGACCATTCAGGTGATAAAAAATAAAATATTGGTCCTAGCAATAAACCCAATACCACTGAAGCTCCTATTTGAATGGTTTTCATTGCACCTACCATCATGCACAAAAAATAAATTGGGTTTAAGATTGCTAAACCCATCATCATATTTTTATCTAGGTAATCAGATGCATAAAATCCAATAAATGTACCTATAACTGCTGTTGTCCAAGTTGCACATCCAACTCCAATCCAAAAATCAATTCTATATTTTTTATCAATATCTTTATATTTACTTTTCATTATCAACCAAGCAGACACTGCTATAAAATGGCATGAAAAATAATATTTCCATCTTGGTTGGCTTTCATGCATCATTAATGGAAATAATGAAACTGCCATTGGATAAAGACGAGCATTAACAAACCAAACCGCAAGAAAAATATTCAATAGTGAAGCTCCTACTAGTAACGATTCAGCCATAACCAATGAACCAGGTAAAGCATAAGTTAACATAGTTGAAAATATACTTTCTTGAATACTAAAACCTAAATTTTTAAGAAGTGCACCGATAGCGATAAAACAACAACCAAGTGCAAGGGCTGGGCTATCTGGAGCTAGAATTGATTTAAAACCCTTTAAAAAAAACTCTCGGTTTATCATTAACCACCTAGGAATAATCTACCAACGTCAGGGTTTTTTAATAAATCATCCCCTTTGCCAGCAATCGCAGTTTGTCCTGATACTAAAACGTATCCAATGTCCGCAAACTCTAATCCCTTTTTTGCATTTTGCTCTACTAAAATGATTGTTTTCTTTTCTGTCACCTGAAGATCTCTTAAAATTTCAAATACCATATCAATATATCTTGGCTCTAATCCAATCGATGGCTCATCAACAAGTAAAACTGACGGTTTCATAACTAATGCTCTAGAAATTTCTAATAATCTTCTTTCTCCACCAGATAAAACTTTAGCAGGCTGATTTCTTCTATTTCTTAATCTTTCATATTTTTCAAAAATTCTTTCTGCTTCTTGATAGGATTCGTCTGTATTTTCTTTAGCATAACCACCCATCAATAAATTTTCCTCAACTGTCATATCTGGAAAAACAGAATTATCTTGAAGAATATACGCAATACCACATGATGTAAGTTTTTGAGCTGGTGTTAAATGTGTAATTTCTTTTCCATCAATTTCAATTTGTCCTGAAAAAATATTTGTAAATCCATAGATAGAATGAAGTATTGTAGATTTTCCTGCACCATTAGGTCCAATTAGACATAAAGATTGTGCTTTACTCGCATACAAATCAAAATCATGAAGTATTTCCATTTTACCATAACCAGCTGATAATTTTTTTATTGTTACATGATTATTCTCAGGAGCTAATTTTTTTAGCTCTTCTGGCCCTGGTGCTTTTCCTAATACATCATATTGATTTGACATTATTGTGCTCCCAAGTAAGCGTCTAGTACACGCTTATCATTTTTGATCTCATCTGGAGTTCCATTTGCTAACATTTGACCATGCGCTAAACAAAAAACTCTTTGTGCTAAATTCATAATTACCTTCATATTGTGCTCTATGACCAGCAAAGTAATTCCATAATCTTTATTAACAGTAATTAAACGATCAATAATTCCATTGATCAATGTAGGATTAATTCCAGCTGTGGGCTCATCTAATAAAAGCATCTTGGGCTCATTCATCAATGCCATAGCAAGTTCTAGTAATTTTTGCTGTCCAAAAGAAAGGTCTCCTGCTCTAAGTTTTCTTTTTTGATGAAGTCCTACAAATTTTAATAACGTCTCAGCCTTATCTGTTAAATCTGATGGTATCTTTTGAAATACTGTTAATATTCCATCATTTACTGGCTTATTGCTAATTAGCATATTTTGAATACAGTTTAATTTTCCATAAATTCTAGTTTGTTGGAATGTTCTAAGCAGTCCAAGTTTTGCAACAACAGGAACTGGTAGTTCTGAAACTTCTGTACCATCAAATTTGATTGAACCATTGTCGATTGGATAAGTTCCCACAATTGAATTAAACAAAGTAGTTTTACCAGATCCATTTGGACCAATTAATCCAACGATTTCACCTTGTTCAACTGACATTGAGATATCAACATTAGCTTTAACACCACCAAAAGACTTACTTACATTTGATATATCTAATATAGCCATTATTTTAATTCCACCTGTGCTTTTAGGTCAGCTTCATCAACAACTTCACCAAATCTTTCAGGATATTTTTCTCTTAACCATCCCATTACTCCTTCAGGAAAATAAACAACGATTACGATAATTAAAATTCCAAGAGCAACATACTGCCAGCCCAAAAAGTAAGTCCAAAAACCTTCTTTAAATAAGTGAAATATAGTTGCGCCAACAAGTGGTCCCCATAAAGTTCCTTTACCACCAAGGATTGCCATTAAAACCATAAACACACCAAATGTTGGTCCAGCAAATGCAATTTCAGTTGGTTCAATGTAACCATTAATATGGCCCATTAATCCTCCAGCAATTCCAACAAAGAATGCTGATACCATCCAGCCAATAATTTTATATCTCATTGTGTGAATTCCCATTGCTTCGGCTTTA
>CAJQTI010000047.1 GCA_905618915.1 uncultured Candidatus Pelagibacter sp.
AGTTACTGATGACGCAAACTTGTTTGTAAGAGCTGGTAAAAAGATAAAGATTATAAAAGGAGAAATCACAAATAATAAGATTACAGTAAACTCAGATATTAAGATTGGTAATTTAATAAAATTTGGACTAGGTTTTGATGTTCATAGGTTAGTTCCCAATAAGAAACTTTACATAGGTGGGATTAAAATACCCTCACCTGTTGGTACATTAGGCCATTCTGATGGGGATCCTGTTTTGCATGCTGTAACAGATGCAATACTTGGAGCTTGCTCTATGGGTGATATTGGTGAAAAGTTCTCCGATAAGAATAAGAAATTTAAAAATATTAGATCTACTATTCTATTAAGCGAAATAATTAAGCAAACTGAAAAAAGTGGGTACTTAATCAATAACATTGATATTAATATCATTACTCAAAAACCTAAAATTCAAAAATATAAAAAACAAATAACAAACTGTATTTCAAAAATTTGTCATATATCTCCTACACAAATTAATATAAAAGGTAAAACAACTGAAAAATTAGGTGTGATTGGTAAAGAGAAAGCAATAGCTTGTGAGGTAATTGCCTCTGTTATTAAAAATGATTAAATCTTTCAACTCATTACTTGTCACCATGTTTGGTCTTGGTAAAATTAAATATATGCCTGGAACCTTTGGGTCTTTAGCAACTGTAATTGTACTCTATTATTTATTTCATGAACTAAATGTTTCACCGAATATAATTTTAATAGGTTTAATAATAATATTTATTTACTCTTTTTACGCAGTTTCAAGTCATATAGAAAATAATGAAAACAAGGATCCTGGTGAGATCATAATTGACGAATTTTTAGGTCAATCTGTACCCATATATCTTTATGAGATATCTCATGGAACAACAAAAGAAGGGAGTGAAGCTATTATCTACTATGCTCTATTTTTTATTCTTTTTAGATATTTTGATATCATGAAACCATTTCCTGTAAGTTTTTTTGATAAAAACTTTAAGAATAGTTTTGGTGTAATTATGGATGATATTTGTGCTGGATTTTATGTGGTATTAACACTTGTGTGTTTTATGATTATTAAAAGTTACGTTTTATAATGAAAAATTTAGCTAATAAAATTGTCAAAAAATTAATTAAAAAAAAACTTAAAGTTTCATTTGCTGAATCCTGCACGGGTGGACTTTTATCAAGTTCCATAACTTCAATAAGTGGGTCATCTAAAGTATTTAATTTAGGTCTAATCACTTATTCAAATAAAGCAAAAGTTGATATTCTTAAGGTTCCTAATAAAATAATAAAAAAATATGGTGCTGTCAGTGAAGAATGCTGTTTATCAATGGTTAAAAATTTAAGCAAAATTAGTAAAGCAAATATATCTATATCAATTACAGGTATTGCTGGACCTAATGGTGGCACAAAATTAAAGCCTGTCGGTTTAGTTTATATTGGTGTTAAAATGGGAAACAAAATAATAACTAAAAAAAATCTATTTAAAAATAAAAATAGAATATCTATACAAAAAGTTGTGGTTAGCACTGCACTAAATATAATTGATAATATTATCTAACTTTTAGCCCAACTTATATTATTCCAAATTCTTTCATGAAAATAATATAGAAAAATTTTAGCCATAGCTTCAATACTTCCAATAGTTGCTCCTATTAATAAGTCACCTGTTAAAGCCCATGCAATAATAAAAGTTGTTAAACTGGCTGTAACACGCCAAGTTAATGTTTTTACAATTGTTCTTTTTTGTAAGTCTGTAGTCATGATATATCTTTCTGCACATATGGTTATTTAATGGTTTATTTATTATTGAATAAATCGTTAGCTCTTTTTTGAAAAGAGTCAGCTATTTTATCCAAACCATACTGAAAAGATTTACTCATTACAATATTTAAAAATTTATTTTCAATCTCAAAATCGATATCAAAAGATATCTCAGTAGAGTTATCCTTTTCAAGAAAAACCCATTTATTATCCAAATGTTTGAGAGGTCCTTCGATATTGGTTACTTGAATAGTGTCTGTATCTTTATTAAATCTAACATCACTTTTATAGGTTGCCTTAAATGGACCCTTACCTATTGTAAGATCTGCAATTATTAAGATTAGATTATCTTCTTCCTTTTTTTCATGAATTTTTGCATCTAGACAGTAAGGTATAAACTTTGGATAGCTTTCAATATCAAGAACAAGATTAACTAATTGTTCTTTATTGCATTCAATTAATCTCTTAACTGAGGCTTTGGGCATTATATCTTTCTAATCTATTTTTTTGTAGTTGAGCAAAGTCTTCATCTGCATGGTAAGAAGATCTTGTTAAAGGTGAGGATGAAACTAATAAAAAACCTTTAGACTTTGCGATATTTTCTAGATCCTTAAATTCATTTGGATGATAATATCTCTCAAGCGGATGGTGTTTAACAGAAGGTTGTAAATATTGTCCAATTGTTAAAAAGTCTACATCGGCTGACCTTAAGTCGTCCATCACCTGAATTAATTCATCTTTACTTTCTCCAAGACCAACCATCAAACCTGATTTAGTAAAAACTTTTTTATTAATTTTTTTTACATTTTTTAAAAGCTCTAATGAACCAAAATATCGTGCCCCTGGTCTAACTTTTAAATAAAGTCTTGGAACTGTTTCAATGTTATGATTGAAAACATCTAAGTCTGCTTCTAAAATCTTTTTATAAGAGTCACCTTTTCTTAAAAAATCTGGAGTTAAAACCTCAATTGATGTTTGGGGGTTTTTTTTTCTTGTAGCTGTAATTACATCGAAAAAATGATTGGACCCTCCATCTTCTAAGTCGTCCCTATCAACAGAAGTTATAACAACATGTTTAAGATTAAGTTTGTGAACAGCATTTGAAATTTTATAAGCTTCGAATGGATCTAATTTTTCAGGTTTTCCTGTTTTAACATCACAAAAAGCACATGCTCTTGTGCAGGTATCACCCATGATCATAAAAGTAGCATGACGTTTGCTCCAACATTCTGTAATATTTGGACAATTAGCTTCCTGACAAACTGTTACTAAATTATTTTGATTAACAATTGTTTTGGTTAAGAAGAATTCTTTACTGTTAGTTAATTTAGACCTTATCCAATCAGGTTTTTTTTTGATTGGATTAATCGGTTTGTTAACTTTTTCAGGATGTCTTGGTTTAATTGTCATTCTTTTTAATTATATAGAGGGTCTCCCCTTCTTTGCCAAACATAAATTTTTCTCTAATTAAAGTCTCGATGTAATCTAGGTCTAATTTAGTGCTTAATAGAGAATTTTTAAATTCAAGCTCTTTGATTTTGTTAGATAAATTAGCTTCTTCAATTTTTAGATTAATTAAAATTTCTTTTTTTTTGAAATAAGAAAAAAGACCTCTTTCACCATCTAGAAGGTTGAAGAAAAAATAAAGTATTAAAAAAGTAGAGATTAATAAAAAATAATTTTTTTTTAATTTTCCCAACATTAATGAATTTTACTCATTGATGCTTTTTTTCCAAGCTCTTCTTCTATACGTAATAATTGATTATATTTTGCAACACGTTCAGATCTTGCCAGCGATCCAGTTTTAATCTGATTTGAATTTGTCCCTACAGCAAGGTCTGCTATAAAAGTGTCTTCACTGTCTCCAGATCTATGAGAAATTATTGTTTTATATCCAATAATTTTTGCAAACTTAATAACCTCAAGTGTTTCAGATACTGTACCAATTTGGTTAAGTTTAATTAATATCGAATTTGATGAGTTGTTTAAGAAACCTTTTTTAAGTCTTTCTAAATTAGTTACATACAAATCATCTCCGACTATTTGCACATTATTAGTATTTTTCATTAATTTGCTCCATGCCATCCAATCATTTTCTCCAAATGGATCTTCTATTGATTTAATTTTGTATTTATTTATTATCTTTTTATATTCTTCAATAGATCGATCTACAGAAACAAACTTCTTTGAATGAATAGAATATTTGTCTTTCTTGATTAATTCATTTGCTGCTACATCTAAACAAATTGAGATATCTTTACCGTTTTTAAAACCAGACATATTAATTGCAGCTACAACTAAATCTAAAGCTTTTTCATTACTGCTGATCATTGGAGCAAAGCCCCCTTCATCTCCTACAGAAGTTGCTAGTCCATTTTTTATAATCAATTTTCTTAAATTGCTAATTACAACAAAGCATATTCTCATGGCCTCTGAAAAACTCTTGGCTTTATCAGGTCTAATCATAAACTCTTGAATTCTTAATCCATTATTAGCATGCGCTCCTCCATTAATAATATTCATTAATGGGTAAGGTAATTTGTAATTATTCTTTACTAAAAATGTTTTGTATAAGGGTACTTTTTTGATTTTTGCAGAAAGTTTCTTGGCCGCCATAGATACTGCTAAAATAGTATTAGCTCCCAAGCTTGTTTTTTGCCGAGTACCATCAAGATTAATTAAGATTGTATCAATACGTGTTTGATCGTGAATATTTGCACCTGTTAATCTTTTTGAAATTTTTGTATTAACCAAATTGACTGCACCCAAAACACTTTTACCTAAATATTTTTTATTATTACTGTCTCTTTTTTCAAATGCTTCATAAGTACCAGTAGAGGCACCTGATGGACAAATAGCTGAGGCACTTAAATTTTTTGAATAAACTTCTGCTTCAATTGTAGGGTTCCCTCTGCTATCAAAAACTTGACGTGCTCTTATCTTTAAAATCTTACTCATTTATTTTTTAATTAGATTATCTATTTCAAATAATTGAGATAGTAATTTTTCTAATTTATCTAGAGGAACCATATTGGGTCCATCTGATGGAGCATTATCTGGGTCTTGATGTGTTTCAATAAAAACACCTGCAACACCAACTGCGACCGCAGCTCTTGCTAAATATTCAACAAACTCTCTTTGACCACCACTGGTCTCGCCTAGACCTCCAGGTTGTTGGACTGAATGTGTGGCATCAAAAATAACGGGGTAACCATTTTTTGCCATTATAGGTAATGACCTCATGTCAGAGACAAGAGTATTGTAACCAAAGCTAGCTCCTCTTTCTGTAACTAAAATATTATTATTACCTGAGTCTGCAATTTTTTTTGTAACATTAACCATATCCCACGGTGCAAGAAATTGACCTTTTTTAACATTTATAATTTTTCCAGTTTTGGCTGCAGCAATTAATAAATCTGTTTGCCTACATAAAAATGCAGGAATTTGTAATACATCAACATGAGGAGCTACCACAGCACATTGTTCAGCATTATGTATGTCAGTTAATATTGGAACATTTAATTCTTTTTTAATTTTATCAAAGATAGGCAAGGATTGTTCAAGACCCATACCTCTTTGGCCTTTTAAACTTGTTCTATTAGCTTTATCAAAAGATGTTTTGTAAACAAAACCCATATTAAACTTAGAAGTAATTTCTTTAATCTTACCTGCCATATCCATAGCATGTTGTTCGGTCTCAAGTTGGCATGGGCCAGCAATAATAAAAATTTTATTATTATTTGAAATTTCTATATTTCCACAATTAACTTTTATATTTTTCATTTATGGTTTTTAGCAGCCTTGATAAATGATGAGAATAAAGGATGTGGTGCTAAAGGTCTAGATTTAAATTCTGGATGAAATTGAACAGCTATAAACCATGGGTGGTTTTTTAGCTCAATAATCTCTGGTAATTTTTTATCTGGAGATAATCCTGAAAAGATTAGGCCATTTTTTTCAAATTGATCCTTATAATCAATATTAACTTCATATCTATGTCTGTGTCTTTCTTGAATTGATTTTGATTTATAGATTTTTCTAATCAGTGAATTTTCTTTCAATCTAGCCTCATAAAGACCAAGTCTCATAGTACCACCAAGATCTTTATCAGTTCCTTTAATTAGTTTGCCATCTTTATTCCATTCAGAGATTAAACCAATGATTGGGGTTCCTCCAGATCCAAACTCACTTGATGTAGCTTTCTTTATATTTAACTTATTCCTTGCAAATTCTATAATAGCCATCTGCATTCCAAAACAAATTCCAAAAAAAGGAATTTTTTTCTCTCTAGCATATTTAATTGCTTCAATTTTTCCCTCTGTTCCCCTTTTACCAAATCCGCCAGGTATCAAAATTCCAGAAACTCCTTTTAATTTTTTTTTAATTTCAGAAATTTTTAAATTTTCAGAATCTATTCTCACTAAATTAATTTTAGAATTATTATCAATACCGCCATGTGTTAAAGCTTCGTCTAATGATTTATATGCATCTTTGAGCTCAACATATTTTCCAATGATTGCAATATTGATTGATTTTTTTGTATGTAGAACAATTTTAGTGATTTTTTTCCAAGGATTTAAATTAACTTTTTTTCTAGATTTTATTTTAAAATATTCAAGTACCTGTTTATCTAAATTTTCTCTATTGAAGCTAATCGGAGCTTCGTAAATAGTTTTAACATCAACAGTTTGAATTACATTTTCAATTCCAACATTACAGAATAAAGATATTTTTTTTCTATGTTCTAAAGGTATGGGTCTTTCAGATCTGCAAATAATAATATCTGGTTGTATGCCAAGACTTCTTAATTCTTTTACTGAGTGTTGAGTAGGTTTCGTTTTTATTTCATCTGATGCTTTTAAATAAGGAACTAATGTTAAGTGAATAAATAAAGCATTTTTTTTTCCCACATCATTAGAAAATTGTCTAATAGCCTCAACGAATGGTAGGCTTTCTATGTCACCCACTATTCCACCAATTTCACAAATTACAAAGTCTTCCTTTGATGTATCATTTTTTATAAAATCTTTAATACGGTCAGTTATATGTGGAATAACCTGAACTGTTTTTCCAAGATATTCTCCTTTACGTTCTTTTTTTAAAACATCGCTATAAATTTTTCCAGTTGTAATATTGTCAGATTTTTTTGCAGATATTCCAGAAAATCTTTCATAATGGCCTAAATCTAAATCTGTTTCTGCGCCATCATCTGTTACAAAAACTTCACCATGCTGAAACGGGCTCATCGTTCCTGGATCAACATTTAAGTAAGGATCTAATTTTCTTAAACGTACATTAAAACCTCTAGATTGTAATAAGTATGCAAGGGAAGCTGAGGAAAGACCTTTTCCTAATGAAGAAACCACACCGCCGGTTACAAAAATAAATCGCGCCATGGTATTATCTTATAGCGATTAATTAATGAATTTAAAAGGATTAATTATTATTTTCAGGAATTGAAGGAGTATCGTTAGATTTTTCTTCAATGATATCCAATACAGAAGATGTAGGTGTCAACTCACCTCTAGAAATTATTGTTAAAGCTAAGCTACAAATTATGAATAAAGTTGCAACTACCGCTGTAGCCTTGCCCATAAAATTACCAGCAGATCTGGAAAGCATAAAATTATCTTGGGAAACACCTATACCAAGTGCTCCACCTTCAGATTTTTGGACTAGTATCAACAGCACAAGTATTGTTGCCAATACTAAGTTGACTACTAATAGAATATTTTCCATGAGGGTTAACTATATGTTTTTTTGACTATATCAATAAATTTTTTAGCATTTTGAGATGCTCCCCCAATTAAAAAACCATCAATATTATTAACTTCTCTTAAGATTGTTATATTTTCGGGACTTACAGAACCCCCATATAAAACTTTTGGCAACTTATCTTTAAATTTACTTTTGATAAATTCCACTGTTTTAAATAGATCTTGAGGTTTCGGTATAAGACCACTGCCTATAGCCCAAACGGGCTCATAAGCTAAAAAAATATTTGATTTATTTTTAATATTTTTTAAACCAATTTTAATTTGTTTGGATATAGTTGAGCGTGTCTTTTTTTTTCTTTTTTCACTTAAAGTTTCACCGATACAAAAAATAACTTTTAATTTAGCTTCAAGGGCACTTTTAATTTTTAGATTAATTAGTCTATCACTTTCACCCTGCTCTCTATTTTCTGAATGACCAATGATTACAAAATGAGCACCAATATTTTTTAACATACGGGAATTAACGTGACCTGTGTGAGCACCATAATCTTTGCTTTCATGACAATTTTGTCCACCAATGCCAATTTGACAATTACTAAATTTTTTTGAAAAAGAACTTATTAAAGTATTTGGAGGACAATAAATTAATCTACCTCCCTTTATTTCTTTAGATTTTGAAAATTTAATAACCTTATCCAATGTATTTAAGGAAGATAAATTCCCATACATTTTCCAATTAGCTACAAAATACATATATTTATTTGTCATAATGAAAAATTTAATCTATAGCTTGATATTTTAAAGATCAATAAATTAATAATGTAATGATAAATCCATTTAAAAATTTTACAAAAAAATAGATTGGTGGCTTAATACTAATTTTTGTTATTATAATAGCTTTTGGCTTTGGTGGATTTGGTGGAGGATTTAGCACTGGAAATCAAAATAATATAGCTAAAATAAATAACACTAATATCTCTACACAAGATTTCATGGATTACCTAAATCAATCTGGCTTAAGTCAGCAAGTAATAAAAGAGAATATCGATAAAAATGTAATTGAGGAGCTTTTGTCTTCTATGGTTTCAATGACTTTACTCGAACTTGAAATAAAAAATTTAGACCTAGTCATATCAGATGAAGTAATTGCAGAAACTCTTAAGAAAAATAAAAACTTTCTTGATGAAAATGGTAATTTTAAAAGAACTCTTTATGAAAAGTTTTTACTTACAAATAGAATGAGTGCAGCGATGTATGAAATAAAATTAAAGAATAACGTTCTACAAAAAGAATTGTTTGAATATATAAGTGGTGGAGCGAAATCTCCCAAGTTTTTAACTAATAAATATTTTATAGAAAACAATAGAAAATTAGATATTGAATTTATTAAATTAAATAGATTTTATAAAAAAATAGATGAATTTACCAATCAGGAAATTAAAATTTTTATTGATGAAAATTCAGAAAAACTTAAGCAAGAGTATATTGATTTTTCTTATATAATAATAACACCTAAAAACTTATTGGGTGTAGATGAATTTAATCAGGCTTTTTTTGATGCAATCGATGAAATTGACAACAAGATATCTAAAAACATAGATTTTAAGACAATTACAAATGAATTAAATGTCAATGTGATTACAAAAAAAGATTATATTAATTTAAAAAATAAAGAGACAATTGAAAATAAAATCTATAATTCTAGAAAAGATGAGATTGAAATACTTGAAGACAATGGAACATTCATCTTTTATCAAATAGACAATGTTATTCAAAAATTACCAAATTTAAGTGACGAAAGATTTGTAAAACAAATAACAAACCTTCTATTTCAAAAAGAAAAATTTGAATTTAATAAAGATATACTAAACCAATTAGATAAAAATGAATTTAACCAAACCTCATTTGATAAACTTGGGAATGGTGAGGTTGAAAAAACTCAATTAAACTCAATTAAGGATATTAATAAATTTGAAAATAATTCCGTTAAAATTTTATACACGCTACCAATTAACACATTTACTCTAATTGCTGATAGGGAAGACAACATATTCATAGCTAAGGTTACGAAACTTGAAGATACTGAAATTTCCCCAGATTCAAATATATTTAATACAATCTCTAACGAAGCGAGTGCAGAAAATAGAAACGGAATATTAAAATCATACGATTATCTATTAAATAGCAAATACAAGGTTACAGTTAACGAGAAAACCCTTGATAGAGTAAAAAATTACTTTAGATAATGTTAAATCGAAACTTTAATGATTTTAAGTTTCAGCACAAAAAAAGCAAAAATCAAATTTTATACACTTCTAGAAAAACACAGGATGATCGTGAAGTTTTAAATTTAATAGATAATTTTCTTAATGAGAAAAACAGCTTTATTTTTGAATCTGTTGAGAAGGGAAAGATAAGGGGCAGATATACTATATTCGGCAAAAATCCCGATAAAATTTGGGAATTTAATAATAAAAACTCTTATTTAATTACAAATAAAGCTAAAAAAAAAATTAAGGGAGATCCAGACAAAATTATTGAAAAAATAATAGAAAACTTTAAGTTCAAAACGCCAGTTGGACTGCCTCCAATTTGCTCATTAATATCTGGATATTTTTCTTACGATTCTATTAGATACATCGAAAAAATTCCTAACAAATGTAAGGATGATTTAAAACTTCCAGACGTACGACTCTTAAGGCCAAGAACATTGGTTATCCACGATAATTTAAAAAAGAAGATTTTTTATATTATAAATACATTTGGTGATGAAAAAATTTCAAATTATAAAGTAAAATATTTAGAAATTGAAAGTGAAATAAATGATCTGTTAATTCAGGCCTCTCTAGAAAAAAATAACTCTTATAAAGCGACTAAAACTAATATTAAAGTTAGATCTAATACGACTAAAAACAAGTTTTTAGAAATGGTTAATAGAGCCAAAAAATACATTAAAATTGGTGATATTTTTCAAGTTGTTTTAAGTCAAAGATTTGAAGCCAAATTAACTAAAAGACCCCTAGAAATTTATAAGAAATTAAGAGTTACCAACCCCTCTCCTTTTATGTACTTTTTTAATTTTAAAGATTTTCAAATAATTGGAGCCAGTCCTGAAATTCTAGTTAGACTAAGAGATAATAAAATTACAGTTAGGCCTATAGCGGGAACGCGACCTAGAGGTAAAAACACAAAACAGGATAATTTTTTTGCAAAAGATTTATTACAAGATAAAAAAGAGCTTTCTGAACATTTAATGTTGCTTGATTTAGGGAGGAACGATGCTGGCAAAGTATCAAAAATTGGGACTGTTAAAGTTACAGAGAGCTTTATGATAGAAAAATATTCTCATGTAATGCATATAGTTTCTAATGTAATGGGAGTTTATAATAAAAAATATTCAAGATTTAAATCATTACTTGCTGGTTTTCCAGCTGGGACTGTCTCTGGTGCTCCTAAAATTCGAGCCATGGAAATAATTGATGAACTAGAAACGACCAGAAGAAAAGTATATGCAGGCGGCATAGGTTATTTCTCTGCTAATGGTGAATTTGATACGTGCATTGCATTAAGAACTGCTGTTGCAAAAAATAAAAAATTTTATGTACAGGCAGGAGCAGGTATTGTTGCCGATAGTAATCCAATTAAAGAATATGAAGAAACCGTTAATAAAGCAAAAGCATTATTGAGTGCTCTTAAATAATGAAAATTATATTAATTGATAATTATGATAGCTTTACATTCAATTTATATCACTACCTGTCATCTCTAAATGTTAAAGTTGACGTTGTAAGGAATGATAAAATTACTGATAAACAAATAGTTAACAAAAAATACGATAAAGTTGTCATATCACCAGGTCCTGGGAATCCAGACCAATCAGGAAATTGTATTAAAATAGTTCAAGCCCTTTATAAAAAAATTCCAATACTTGGTGTATGTTTAGGTCATCAAATTATTGGACAAGTATTTGGTTCAAAAATTATTCAAGCTAAAAAATTAATGCATGGAAAAACTAGTATAATTGAGACATATAAAACTGGAATTTTAAAAAACCTCCCTTCCAAATTTGTTGCCACAAGATATCACAGTCTAATTATTGACAAAAAAACACTATCTAAAGAGCTCGAGATTACAGCACAAACTGGAGATGGGCTTATAATGGGTGTAAAACATAAAAGATATAATGTTCATGGTGTTCAATTTCACCCTGAAAGTATAAAAACTATTATTGGTATCAAAATATTAAAAAATTTTATTAATTATAAGAACTAATGAAAAAATTTATTGAAAAGCTAAAGAGTAAACAAAATTTATCCTTTAATGAAAGTAAAGATGCTTTTGAAATGTTGATGCTTGGTAAAGTTTCTGATGATGAAATATTTGATTTTTTAACTCTACTTTCTGCAAAAGGTGAGGTTTCGGATGAGATAGCTGGTGGTGTTTACGTTTTGAGAGATAAGTCTAAAAGGGTTAACGTTAAAGACTGTATTGATACATGTGGGACTGGTGGTGATGGAATGAATACGCTCAACATATCAACAGCTTCAGCTCTGTTATTAGCTAGTATGGGGGTTAAAGTAGCAAAACATGGAAATAAAGCAGTTTCATCTAAATGTGGATCTGGTGATGTTTTGGAAGCTCTAAATATCAAGATTGATTTAGAACCTAAAGATATAGAAAAGCAAATAAAGGAAAATAACTTTGGGTTCATGTTTGCACCAAATTATCATAGTGCAATGAGGTTTGTGGGTCCAACAAGGAAAAAAATAGGTAAAAGAACAATATTCAATATGATAGGTCCATTAAGTAGTCCCGCCCTTGTCGAGCGACAAGTTGTTGGTGTTTATGATAAAAGATTACTTAAAATTTTTGCTGAAGCCTTAAAAAACTTAAATATAAAATTTGCTTGGATTGTGAATAGTGAAGATGGTTTAGATGAAATATCACCATATGCAAAAACAAATGTTGTTCAGTTAAAAGATGGTAAAATTTCAGAAATTACTATTGATCCTAAGGAATTAAATATAGATGCAAATAAATTTGAAGATTTATTAGGAGATGATGCTAAATTTAATGCAAATAAAATGGTTGATATATTTAAAGGTGAAGATAATGATTTTTCTAAAGCTGTTTGTTTAAATACTGCTGCTGGACTAATTGTTGCGGACAAATACTCTTCATTTAATAATGCCTATGAGAATGCTAAAAAACATATCTTGTCAGGAAAAACATATGAAAATTTAAAAAGATTACAAAATGTCTGAAAACACTTTAGATAGGATAATAAAAAAAAAAATTGAACGAGTTGATTTATTAAAAAAAACTACTTCATTAAAGCTATTAATTGAAAAAATTAATGGAAATAAATCATTTGTTAATTTTAAGGCAAAGATTCAAAACAATATTAAAGATAATAAGATTTCATTAATTGCTGAAATCAAAAAAGCCAGCCCTTCTGCTGGCATTATTATAAAGGAATACAACCCTATAGAGATTGCAAAAATTTATTACAAAAAAAAAACAACATGTTTGTCAATATTAACTGAGGAAGATTTCTTTCTAGGAAATTTAATACATGTGAGTAAAGTTAAAGAAAAAATAAATCTTCCCATTCTCTGTAAAGATTTTTTTATAGATAAATTTCAAGTACCACTTGCAAAGAGTTATGGAGCAGATGCTATATTAATTATACTAGCTGGTGTTTCTGATAATCTTGCTTTTGAGTTGTACGAAGAGGCTCTAAAATTTGATATGTCAATAATAGTTGAAGTGCACACAGTTGAAGAAGCAAGAAGAGCTCTTAATTTTAAAGATGCACTAATTGGTATTAATAATAGAAATCTTAAAACATTAAAGACAGATATAAATACAACTTATGATATCCATGATATTTTGATTAATCACTCTGGACCATTAATTTCTGAAAGTGGAATTAAAACAAAAGAAGAGCTTTTGGAAATATCCAAAAATACGAATATTAAAACTTTTTTAATCGGTGAATCACTTTTGAAAAACTTAAATAATAATTCAATTTTCTCAGTTCTTTAGTCAAATAAACCCCAATTTTAAACACTTTTTAGCTATTGTTAAAATAGAAGAACACTTGTAGAACAGATTTTGTACTTTATTTGTTCTTATGCTAACTAAAAAACAAAAAAACCTGCTTTTATTTATCAACAAAAAGTTGAGAGCCTCAGGTGTATCTCCTTCGTACGAGGAAATGAAAGATTCATTAAATTTAAAGTCTAAATCAGGAATTCACAGATTAATAAGTGCTTTAGAAGAAAGAGGATTTATTAGAAGACTTCCTCATAAAGCAAGAGCCTTAGAGGTGATAAAGCTTCCAGAAACAGCTTCTGCTAACGATATTTATAATAGTTTTTCACCAAGTGTTATTAGGGGTGGTTTAGATACAGAAAGTAATAATATAAATGAAATGGAAATACCTGTTTTAGGAAGTATTGCTGCAGGTACACCTGTTGAGGCAATACAAAATGAAGTTTCCAGAATACCTCTTCCAAGTAACCTTGAAAAAAATGGCCAGTATTTTGGACTTAAAGTACAGGGTGATTCAATGATTGAAGCTGGTATCAATGAAGGTGATACGGTTATTATTAGAAGATCTGACACTGCTGACAATGGTAAAATTGTTGTGGCTTTAATAGATGAGCACGAAGCTATGTTAAAAAGAATTAGAAGAAAAGGCAAAACAGTTGCCCTCGAGAGTGCTAATAGAAACTACGAAACTAAAATATTTGGCCCTGATAGAGTAAAAGTTCAAGGTGTTCTAGTATCTTTATATAGAAACTTTTAAGAAAATAGTCTAAAAATCAAATATGTCCAATGTTGCAACAAGATTTGCTCCCTCACCTACTGGTGCCCTTCATATTGGTGGTGTAAGAACTGCTCTATTTTGCTGGTTGTTTTCAAAAAATAAAAAGGGAACTTTTCATTTAAGAATTGAGGACACTGATAAGGAAAGATCTAAAGATGAGCATAAAGATCAAATTATAAAATCATTAAAATGGATTGGTATAGAACATGATGGTGAACTATATATTCAATCAAAAAAAATTAATGATCATATAGCTGTTGCGAATGATCTACTTAAAAATAGTCATGCTTATAAATGCTATTGTTCTACTGAAGAAATAGAAGATCAAAAGAAAAGAGCTAGACAAAAAAAACTTCCTTACACATACAATAGAAAATGTAGAGAATTGAGTGAAAGCGAGGCTCCAAAAGATGTTCAGCCAGTTGTAAGATTTAAAAGTAAAATTGAAGGCTCCTCAATACTTAAAGATTTAGTGCAAGGAGATGTTGAAATAGAAAATACTATAATAGAAGATTTTATAATTCTAAGAAACGATGGAACACCAACATACAATCTTTCAGCAACCGTAGATGATCATCAAATGAACATGACACATATAATTAGAGGTGACGATCATAAAATTAATACATTCAAACAGATGCAAATCTATTTAGTTATGAAATGGGAGGTTCCTTTATTTGCTCACATTCCATTGATACACACTATTGAAGGGAAGAAACTATCAAAAAGAGATAATGCATCAACATTAGATGATTATTCTAAGATAGGAATAATGCCTGATGCTTTAAGAAATTACTTATTAAGATTAGGCTGGTCTTATCAAGATAAAGAAATATTTACACTAGAGGAAAGCATTCAGTACTTTAATTTAGAAGGGATTGGTAAATCTCCATCAAAACTAGATATGAGTAGAATATTATCAATGAATGAACATTATATTAAAACTATTGATGAAAATGAACTTTACGATCATCTTGTCAAATATTGTGGAATTTATAAGGAAAAAATTAAACCAGAAAAAGAAACTAAGATTAAACCTTCATTAACATTTCTTAAGAATAAAGCAAAGACATTGGAGGATATATTTAATAACGCTAAATATATAATTTTTGATGATGTAAAATTTGAAGATAAAGATTTAGAATTGATTGATGATAAAGCAAAAAACATTATTAAAGAGTTTAAAGAAAATCTAATTTCAATAAACACATTAGATAAAGAAACACTTGAGCCAATAGTTAATGATTTAATAAAAAAATATGAAACTAATTTTAAGGGTGTAGGTCAACCATTAAGAGTTGCATTAACTGGATCAAAATTTGGACCTGGTTTATATGATATAATAATTTCCCTAGGTAAAGAGGAAGTAGAACGAAGATTAGGAAATAAGATAATTACTTAATATTAAAGCTGCTTCACTTGATGAAGAAGATTTTGACCTAATTCCCTCTAAAGTTTTTTTACAATCAATTAATTGCTTTTCAATTAACTCTGGATTTTTAAGAAAATATGTAACAGTTTTATATATCTCTTCTGCATTACATTCCTTTTGTAATAATTCTGGAATTACTTCTTTGTCATTAATAATATTAATAATATTTGCAAATTTAATATTAACTAATAATTTAAAAATCATAAAATTTATAAAACTTAATTTGTAAATAATTATTGAAGGAATATTGGCACTAGAAATTTGAAGTGAAATTGTTCCAGATTTAGAGACTGCAAAAATTGAAT
This sequence comes from uncultured Candidatus Pelagibacter sp., assembly GCA_905618915.1. GTDB lineage: Bacteria > Pseudomonadota > Alphaproteobacteria > Pelagibacterales > Pelagibacteraceae > Pelagibacter. The sequence continues at coordinate 16,051 of CAJQTI010000047.1, forward strand.
TAGATAAAACCTGATCTTTTATATTTTCATCTGAAATAACGTCTATATTGTTTGAATTAGTATTTTTTACCTTATCTATTATAAATTCTTTATTTTCGT
>CAJQTI010000048.1 GCA_905618915.1 uncultured Candidatus Pelagibacter sp.
ATAAGTCATAGGTCTAAGGTGTCCAAAATCTTTAAAAAATTTATTTTTATTTTTGCTATTTAAAAGAGAATTATTAATTTTTTTCTGAACGTTATCAATAGACTCAAAAAATGAATTATAATCAGTTTGTTCTATAATATTATGTGTAACGAAAGTTCTCAAAATTTTTGTTGCTACAAAAGCACATCTTGCTATTCCAGCGAAAGGTAATGTACCAAACTCTTTACAATCATTTATTAGAAAAAAAATACTTTCTATATTATTCCTTTTACTTGAAATAATACCATCTTGTTTAGTTTTTAAAGATTCAATTTTATTAATTTCTTTATTTAATAACTTTGAATTTAAATAATTATTAGTTAATTTTTTTAATGATCGAATATATTCACTGGTATCTTTTTTATTTAGATACTTTTTTATTTTAGACCTGCTATCAACATCAAAAAAAGTTTCAATTAAGTCAAATTCTATTTTATCATGTAGCTCAGGGTTAGTATTTAATCTTTTTACCAGATAATTAATAATTTTATTTTTAGTTAATTTTTTTAAATCATTTGGTAAGAAGGAATTAAAGTCCACTCTTAAATCTATATAAGGACAACCTAAAAAATTTACCATCAACGGATTGGGTTTTAAGTTTTGATATAAGTAATTTTTTCTTTGTTCTGACCATACACTGTCTGTGATTAATTCTGAGTATAAGCTTAGGCTTAACAGTGAAGGCTTTACACCTATCATTTCAGCTGGGTTCCAATCTGACATGTTCGAAAACGCTGTAAATTTTCCAGGTATTGTTACTGGTGAATTTTGAAGATTGGAAAATTTTTTTTCTATATTTCTTAATGCGCTATAAACTAATTTATCATCAATTTTACTACTTACTCTTTTTAGTGATCTGCTTTGTACTATAAATATCTTTTTATTTTTAACGCAAAATTCAATATCAAGTCTATTGTCATCTACCAAATCTTCAATATTTCTAATAACGGTAAGCAACTTTCTATATTTTGACTTATGCGCATAATTTCTACAAATAATAATATTTTTTATTTGTGTCCCATTCGCTCCAGATGTAATTGTATCTGTCTTACCTGAAGTGTCTAAATTTATTGAGTAATATGGTGCATTTGAATTAATTTCTCTAGTAAAGACTACCCCAGCATAATCTGGGTTATTTATATATTTTTGGAAAATTATTTCATCTTTATTCTTAAGTTTTTTTAAAACTTTTTCAGAATACTTTTGAATATTAAGTGTGCTCAAATCATTTAATTGGTATGAATCGTACTTCCCAGCATTTGATTGATTTAAATTATCTTCGTTCTTAGAAGATGATCTAATAATAATTTTTTGTTTGAAAAATTTCTTAAATATAGCCTTTGAAATCTTCTCTTTATTCTTAAAATAAAATTCTTTTGAACATTTTAAAAATGGTGGAACTGTATAATTATATTTATCCTGTTTTTTTTCTAAAAAACTTAAAGTTCCAGCTTTACCTAAAATTTTCATTATTTAATTAATATATGTTTTAAAATTTATTTATTTAGACAAAATCGTATAATTATTTAAAATATATTCATCGTTAAGTCCAATCAAAAAATAAAGGATATTCAGGGCTGTTTTATCAAAATAGTTCGCTCAGATAAAAGTTTGCATTCTAACTTCTCATCTATTCCAAGGACTTGCTCTAAACTGCTAATACGTTTGCTGATGTCATTTTTATTTAATGGTGGAAACTTGTAATTTTCTTTATAATTTCCAAGTCTATTTGGAAATAACTTTTTTAATACTTTGCTAAGTGTTCTTTTAAAATTTGTAGCTTTTAAAAACCATTGAAACTTTGTCCAGTTTGAGGTTTGAGAGAGATTTTCACTAGTAAGACTGTCCCATTTTTTAACAATCTTATAGGCCGCCAATTCCTCACCATCAAAAAAAATTTTTTTTGATATTAGCTCTGGAATTGGCTTATTAATATTCTTTTTAACATCATATTTTAAATCATCAAAAATAGTGTTTACTTTTTTTAAAAGTTCTTCTGGTGTTTGAATGTGAAAACCTAACTTATTAGGTAGTTCGTTTCCATATTTCTGAACATAAGGTACATACGTCAAAAGTGGTTTATTAGAAACTATAGTCTCAAATGCGGTAGTGCACCCATTATGCATTACTGCAAAAGCGTTGTTAACCCAAGCTGAGATCGAGTCTTCTCGAATAACATGAACATTCGGAATGCCATCAAGAAAAATCTTCCAAATTTCAATATTTTCTGCCGGGTGTGGTCTTAAAACAATGTCATACCCATTATTATGTTCAGAAAGATGTTGAATGGCCTTGATAAAAGCTGCTGTAGTTAGATAATTATCAGCTGTATATCCAAAATGAAAATCAACCAACTCTGGTTCACGTTGATAATAACCTGCACGCTTAAAATTAATGAACGATTCATGAAATGGAACCATTCCATTAGACCAAGCCATGTTAGACGAGATTAATAAAAAAGGTTTTTTTGGAGTTAAAAAAGGAATGCCCCAGTAATCAGAAAAACGTGGTTTCCATAAATCGGCTCGTGGTGAACCTGTTTTAATTATCTTAGATGAATGTTTTGAATAGTCTTGCTTTAATGCCTCTTCATCATCAGACCCCCATGCAAAAACCATAGAAGATTGCTCCATTGTTTTCTCTGAATATCTCGTTTTTGAGAATTCTTCATATCCATCAATATCTAAACCTGCTTCTTCATCAATGCTTGTGATTAAAAAACCCTTGTTAACAATAGCCTGATGTCTAGCAATTTTCTTTTTGGTTGGGGTCAAAGATTTGGTGTGAAATATTCCTGGAGCAAGTAAGCCTTTGGTTATGCCACTAACTATTCCAGATATATCAGAGATTATAACTTGATGTCCTCTTGATGCCGCTAAGGTCGCTAATAAGAGCTTACTATCCAGTTCTCGAGCAGAAATTTCAACATGTATGTAGATATTCATAAAACTGAGTAGGTTAGTGTTGATAGTATAATCTTTTGTTTTTATGTCAATATTTTTAAAATCTTTTCTTATAGTCTTTGTTTAATAGAGCAAGTTCTTTAGTGTACTCCACATCCCCACAAAAAATACTTCAATCTTAAATATAAATAAAGAGTGACCAAAATTTTTAATGAACCATCAAGAAATACAGGATGTTTTTTTTAAAGAAACTCATTTTTGATTTTAATATTTTAATATATTATTTTTAAGAAATTTATAATAAGAATTAGAACTTATTAAAAATAACAATATCGTTAAATAAGATTAAATATATCAAAATAGAAAATGAATTTAAGCTCTATTTCATTAAAAAAAAACAACACTATAAATGATGCAATTAATATATTAAATATTTCAGGGACTCAGATTGTTTTAATCAAAAATAATAAAAATCAATTAATTGGAACAGTTACTGATGGAGATATTAGAAGAAGCCTATTTAAAAAAAAAAACTTTGACTCAAAATTGTCAGAGATAATGAATAACAAACCATTTGTAGTAAAAAAGAAAATATCTTCTAGCTATGTACGGTTTCTAATGGAAAAAAATGAAATTTTACAAATTCCATTAATAGATGCTAATAAAAAAGTTGTAAAAATTTATTACTGGAACAAAAAAAATTCGACTGAAAGAAATAACTTTTTTTTCTTACTTGCTGGTGGATTCGGAAAAAGACTTTGGCCGTTAACTAAAAACACTCCAAAACCCATGCTTAAAATAAATAATACACCTATTATTGAACTTATATTAGAAAATGCAAAAAATCAGGGATTTAAAAATTTCTATATTTCGGTCTTTTACAAAAAAGAAAAGATAATCAATCACTTTAAAGATAGAAAAGAGTATAAAAATATTAAATACACACACGAAACTAAGCCACTTGGCACCGCAGGTTCTTTAAAACTTATAAACAAAAATACCAATCTTCCAATTATAATTGCGAACGGTGACACAATTTTAAATATTAATTTTTCAGATTTACTAACATTTCACAAAAAAAATAAGGCTTTTGCAACAATGGTTGTTCAGCAAGTAAACCGTACAAGTAAATTTGGTATTATAAAAACCAAAGGTACAGTTATTACCGATATAGTGGAAAAACCTAAT
>CAJQTI010000049.1 GCA_905618915.1 uncultured Candidatus Pelagibacter sp.
TCAAAAAAAAATAAGCTAAAGAATAATAATAATAGAGAGGTGAAGAAAATGAGCACAGAAACAGTAAAAAGTGGACGATCTGCAATGCTGGATACGTCTCACTTAAAAGTTAAATTTCCATTTAAAGAAAAATATGGAAATTTTATAGGTGGAAAGTTTGTAGAACCAAAGTCTGGTAAATACTTTGACAACGTAAGCCCAATTAACAATGAAGTAATATGTTCTATAGCAAGATCAGATGCAAGTGATGTTGAAGCCGCATTAGACTCTGCACATGCTGCATTTCCTACTTGGGGAGTTACATCAATAACTGAAAGATCAAATCTACTACTTAAAATAGCCGACGTTATTGAAAAAAATCTGGAACTATTAGCTACAGCTGAATGTTTAGATAATGGAAAGCCAATCAGAGAATGTATGGCAGCTGATTTACCTTTAGTTGTTGATCATTGGAGATATTTTGCTGGAGTTATTAGAGCAGAAGAAGGCTCTGTTTCAGAGATAAGTAATAGTGAATATTCTTATCATATCCCTGAACCACTTGGTGTAGTTGCTCAAATTATACCTTGGAATTTTCCATTATTAATGGCTACATGGAAGCTTGCGCCAGCGCTAGCTGCTGGAAATTGCGTTATATTGAAACCAGCTGAGCAGACTCCAGCATCCATCTTACTTTTAATGGAATTAATTGGAGATATATTACCTCCAGGAGTTCTTAATGTTGTAAGTGGTTTTGGACTTGAAGCAGGGAAGCCTTTAGCATCTTCTAAAAGAATTAGAAAGATTGCTTTTACGGGTGAAACTACAACTGGACGTTTAATCATGCAATATGCAGCACAAAACTTAATTCCAATAACTTTAGAATTAGGTGGAAAGTCTCCAAATGTTTTCTTTGAAGATGTCATGGATCAAGATGACGACTTCTTTGATAAATGTCTTGAGGGTTTTACAATGTTTGCTCTTAATCAGGGTGAAGTTTGTACTTGTCCTAGTAGAGTACTAGTTCAAGAATCTATCTATGATAAATTTATGGAAAGAGCAGTGGCTAGAACAAAAGCTATCGTACAAGATAACCCTTTAAAAATGGAAACCATGATCGGCGCTCAAGTATCATTAGAGCAAATGGAAAAAATAAAATCTTACTTAGATTTAGGTAAGAAAGAGGGTGCTAAAGTTCTATGTGGAGGTGAAGTTGCCAGCTTAAACAGTGGTTTGGAAAAAGGTAATTATATCCAACCTACTATTTTTGAAGGTGATAACTCTATGAGAATATTCCAAGAAGAAATTTTTGGCCCAGTAGTATCAGTTACTAAATTTAAAGATGAAGCGCATGCATTAGAAATTGCTAATGACACTCTTTATGGTTTAGGAGCAGGTGTTTGGACTAGAAATGGAAATATTGCTTATAGAATGGGAAGAGGAATCCAAGCGGGAAGAGTTTGGACTAACTGTTACCATGCTTATCCAGCTCATGCTGCTTTTGGAGGTTACAAACAATCCGGAATTGGTAGAGAAACTCATAAAATGATGCTTGATCACTATAGACAGGTGAAAAACTTACACGTGTCATACAGTGAGAAAAAATTAGGCTTCTTTTAACAGATATATTATAATGGCCTGTATTAAACTACAGGCCATATAACTATGAAAGTATCAGCAACACCCTTAGCAATAGAATTAATAGAAGATCTTAAAAAAGATCATGGTAAAGAACTACTTTTTCATCAGTCAGGTGGATGTTGCGATGGTAGTGCTCCCATGTGTTACCCTGTTAAAGAATTCTTAATAAGTGATGACGATGTATTAGTTGGAAAAATTGGTGGTATTCCTTTTTACATAAGTGAAACTCAACACACAGCATGGAAAAATACTGATTTAATCATTGATTGCATTAAAGGAATGGGTGGAATGTTTTCTTTAGACAATGGAACTGGTAGAAGATTTCTAACAAGGTCAGAAATCTGTGTGCCTGAAAAAAGTAAATCTAATTAATTAAATTTTGCTTTAACTCTTAGCATAAGTAAAATCACTATAATAATAAGATAAATTAAGGGCTCAACTGTAACTACTTTGACTAACCACAAGTAGTGAGTAATTCCCAATAAAGAAATTATATAAATAAGCTTGTGTAGTTTCTTCCACTTATTTTTTAACAATCTTATCATTCGTTTAGACGAAGTAAGAGCAAGTGGCACTAATAAAAGCCAAGCTAAAAATCCAGCAAATATAAATTTTTTTTTAATAATATCATCACTAATACTAGACCAATCAAAGCGGTAATCTATTCCTACATAAGTCATCATGTGTGCTGATGCATAAAAAAAGACAAACAAGCCAAACATTCTTCTATAGGTAATCCAGAAATTTAACTTAGTAAATTTTTGCAAAGGAGTCATTGCAAGAGTTATTATAATAAAACGAAGTGTCCAATTACCAGTTACATGTGTAATTTCTTTTACAGGTTCTGGACCTAACTGGTTAAAGGTAATTTGATAAAAAATAATTAATATAGGCAGTAAAGATAAAAAGAAAATTAATTTTTTTATATTTTTTTGCATATTGTATAAAAACTAATTTTATTGGTTAAAAGTTTTTCTTTAAATCCATACCTGAGTATAAATTTGCAACTTCATCACCGTACCCATTAAACATTTCAGTTTCAATTCTAGGAGATAAAATACCCTCACCTATGACACGTTCTGTTGCTTGCGACCATCTAGGATGTGAAACATTTGGGTTAACATTTGAATAAAACCCATATTCTCTTGGGGACGATCTCATCCAAGATGATGTGGGCATATTTTCAACTAATTTTATTTTTACAATTGCTTTTGCACTTTTAAAACCATACTTCCAAGGAGCAAAAATTCTTAATGGAGCTCCATTTTGGTTAGGTAAAGGTTTTCCATAAAGACCAGTAACGACTGTTGTTATAGGATGCAAAGCCTCATCAATTCTTAATCCTTCTCTGTAAGGCCAATTTAAAACTGGATATCTCTGACCTTTCATCTGTTCAGGGTCATAAACACTTTCAAACTCAACAAATTTTGCAGTATTTTTAATAGATACTTTACTGAGTAATTTGCTTAGAGAAAATCCCATCCAGGGAATAACCATAGACCAACCCTCAACACATCTAAGTTTGTAAACTCTTTCTTCAGAAGGAAATAAAGAAATTATTTCCTCAGCAGAAAGTGTAACTGGACTGTCTACTTCACCTTCAATAGTAACACTCCACGGTTTAGTAAAAAATTCTTGTGAATTTTTGAAAGGGTCACCTTTTCCAGTTCCAAACTCATAATAGTTGTTATAAGTCGTGATATCCTTATATGAAGTTAGCTCAGTTTTATTTTGTGAATAAGCATTGTTTAAAAACGGTATACTGCTTAGGGATAATGAACCTACACCTAAGCCAATAGATTTAATAAACTTTCTTCTTTTATTGTATATTTGCTCAGGTGTTATTTCTGAATGTTTATATTTTTTCATTTTTAATAGGATTACCTTTTAGCCACTCACTTTGTTCATTTTTATAATGTTCTTTTTTCCATATTGGAGATCTTTTTTTAATTTCTTCAATAATATATCTAGATAGTACATACGTTTCATCTCTATGTTTACAGGCAACTGCAATAATAATACTTGTTTCACCAAGTCCTACATAACCTTTAACATGTTCTATAAACACAGCTTTATCGATAATTTTTAGTTTTACAGTAGTTTCTTTATAAATTTCATCAAAGCTTTTTAATACTAATTTGTCATGACTATCATAAGTTATTCCAACAACTTCTTTATTTTCATTAATATTTCTGACTGTGCCATTAAAAATAATGGATGCACCAAATGAAGAAGATTTTATAAAAGCTTCTGCTACAGAAGTTTTTATTTTATCTTTTTCAATGTCTATAATTTTTGCATGTAGCATTAGCCACCACCTATTGGAGGTATAATCCCAATTTTTTGATCTTT
>CAJQTI010000050.1 GCA_905618915.1 uncultured Candidatus Pelagibacter sp.
AAAAGCATAAAAGAACCGACTTAAGTATAAAAAAAGAGAATACTTTAGAAAGATTTGTGTACGAGGATAAAAATCTAATCTTTACAGATAGAATTGGTTACCCTCAATTTTACACTCAACTAGTTTTTGAAAAAAATAACACCATAATTAATATTAAAACTGTAATTAATGGTGAAGAAGCTATTTCAAAAGTATCAACTTGCAGCAATGTAGAAATTTTTGAAAAAGAAAGTTAAGACTTTTTATTTATAACGCTAGTCTTGTTGGTCTTGATAACAAAATTTAATTTTTTTGCTCCAAATTTAGTATTTGTGATATTACTACGATGTTTAGCAAAAGCTTGTTTTTGAGCTAGCTTCATTGCTTTTTTTGATGACATTAGAGTACTCTATATTTTATTATAAAAAAATATACCTTTAATTATTAGAAGTTTTTTGTCTAGCTAGAATATTAAAATTTTTATCTGCTATGACAATTTCACCCGATGAAACAGATAAATTTAAAATTTCAGAAATTACAACATAATGTGTAACAAAAATTAAGTTACCTTTGCCATCCCACTTTTTTATAAATTCTTTTAATTCTTTGATCTGTTTAGCTTTGTTATGAGCAAATTTTTGACTAAAAAATGAATTTAAGAAGCTTTTAGTTTTGTAATTTTTAAAGGCATATTTAGCCGTTTGCTTGCATCTGCACCATTCACTAGATAGTACTGAGTTGCTGTCCATATGTTTTTTTAAAAAAAATTTATTAATATTCTTTGCTTGATTAATACCTTCCTGACTCAAATTTCTTTGTGAAGCACAGTTAGATAAATCAAAATCATCTGGGTCACCACTACCTGGCGCGTACGCATGTCTTATAAATATTAATTTTCCTCCCTCACTTAGTAAATTCTGCAAATCGTCATTTGAATTAGCTACTAACGTTGTATTAAAGGATATAAATAAGAATATAATGAATTTAATTAATTTCATTCATGAGCATTAAATTTAAAAAACTAAATAATTCAATAATTAAATGTAAAAAATGTCCTAGATTAATAAAATTTAGTAAAAAAATTTCAACTATTAAAAGAAAACAACACATGTCAGAAACTTATTGGGGGAAGCCAGTTACGGGCTTTGGAGATATTAAGGCAAAACTAATGATTATTGGTCTCGCACCAGCAGCACATGGTGGAACAAGAACTGGCAGGGCTTTTACAGGTGATAAATCAGGAGATTTCTTATTTCATTGTTTAAGTAAAGTTGGTATTTCAAATTTACCCACATCTAAACATATAAAAGATGGTTTAAAACTCAACAGAACATACATTACTAATATTTTAAAATGTGTTCCACCCGATGATAAACCTTTAGGTATAGAACTTAATAACTGTTCAAATCATTTTAATAATGAAATTCAAAGTTTAAAAAATTTAAAAGTTATAATTACATTGGGTAAAGTTGCATTTGATAATTGTATAAAGTTTTATAAGAAAAATTTTATAATTAATAAAAAATTAATTTTTAAACATGGTGTGAAATACTATCTACCTGATGGTAAAATTCTAATACCTAGTTACCATCCAAGTCCACGAAATGTTAACACAAAAGTTATAGACACAGAAAAAATGATGAACTTACTTATAATGGCTAAAAAATACTCTAAACTTTAATACTGTCACAAAAATAGGGCTTAAAATCCTGAAATAAAGACCCAGGTATTCTTATGGGTTTACCTTTGTTGTTAACAAAGACTAAATGTACTTTCGCTTCAACAATTACATCTTCTCCTCTTGAAATAAATTGGTTCATAAAAAATGATGTTTTTGTAATTGATTTAACAAAAGATCTAATACTTAATTCATCTTCTAAATAAGCTGATTTCTTGTAATCAATATTACAAGATTTAACTATAATTAACGCTCCAAATTCATCTTTAATTTTTTTATTACTAAAACCTAAGCTAACTAAAGCTTCTGTTCGAGCTCTTTCAAGAAAATTTAAATAATTTGCATAATAAACAACTCCACCAGCATCAGTGTCTTCATAATAAACTTTAAGTTTATGAAAAAAATTTTCATGCATGATTATATGATAACAAAAAAACTATTAAAAAACTCTTTATTCTGCAGAAAAATAAATATTTTGATAATATGATATTGCTTTTAATTTTGAGTTATCTGTATCTGTCATTATCGCAACACCAGATATATCCAAAACTTCTATTCCGTGAAGCTTCATAAAATCCTCTTTAACATTAGCTTTAACAGTCACCCAGACATTAGAGTTGTCTTTTGTTGATGATAATACGTAATCAATTGATTTTTTTGTATAGGGGCTAGGCCAATTTTTTCCTACCTCATTATTACTAGAAAATACATAGTTTACCGCCCTATTCGATAGAGCTGTAGAGCCAGTTTTTTTTATAACAAATACTCTAGCAGCATAATCGTGTCCCTTTTTACTATTTTCTACTATTCCAGATAAGTCTTTTTCAACTTTCCAGGTAATATTAATAAAAGGAGTTTTTAATAAATTAATTAGAACTTCTTTACCTAGTCCCGATCCTTTACCTTCAGCCTCAGCCTTAATAAAATTACCATTTTGATTAGAGCCAAGAGTCCATGTTGTTTCACCTTTGTATTTTTTTCCAACTTTTAATGTTTTAAATTCTTTCTCCGTGAAATCAAAAACAGTAACTTTTTCAGCAATTACAGCGTTTGAAAATATAAATGACACAAATGATATTAATAAAAAAATTTTAATCATGATTTTGATTTTATATCTAATATTTTCTAAAAAACAATATTTGAACAAAGTTTAAACATCCTAAGATCAATATTGAGATTTATTAATAATAGATGAGATCAATTTCTATATTCATACTTTTAATTTATTGGTCAATAATCTTGTTAGCACCAGTTATCTCTAAGGAAAATAAAACTGATTTAAAAATACTAAAAACCAAGCTTAATAAGTAGATCTACCACCACTAATATCAAAAACTGCTGCAGTAGAAAATGAGTTTTCCTCAGATGAAAGCCAACTAACTAATGAAGTAAACTCTTCTATTTCAAGAAATCTTCTTCTAGGTACTTTTGATAACATTCTGGCAACATGCTCTTTGGACATCTGATCTAAAATTCTCGTTTTCGCACCTGCTGGTGTAATAGCATTAACTGCAATATTCTTATCAGCCAGTTCTTTTCCCAATGACTTAGTCAATCCAATAACACCTGCTTTAGCTGAGCTATAAGCACTAGCATTAGCATTGCCATCTTTTCCCGCAACAGAAGCAACATTAACTATTCTTCCATAGTCATTTTTGATCATGTAAGGCACAATGCATTTACAGCAGTTAAATGTGCCCATTAGATTAATTTGAACAATTTTATTCCACTCATCAACATCATAATCCCATAGTGATGATGTTGAACCAGTAATTCCAGCGTTATTGATTAAAATATCAATATTTGAAGATTTTGCTATTTCATCAACAGTTTCTTTTATATTTTTAAAATTAGATACATCAACAATATTGTACGAAAGATTTGGGTTATTCACGTCATTGATGGCTTTTTTACACTCTTCTTCATCAATATCCCAAATAATAGCTTTAGCACCAGATTTTAAAAAACGTTTAGCGATATCCAGACCAAAACCTTGAGCACCACCTGTAATAATTGCTGTTCTGTTCTTTAAATCAAATTGATGCATAAAATTATTTATTTACTAACAGATAGTAAGTCAATGAAGAGATAAAAGCTCCAATCATCCAAGAATAAGAATGAAGAAACATTAAGCTTTCATTCCAAATGGATGAAGCTGCAAAAATAAAACCTAAGATTAATGAATAGATGGCTTTGATGTGCCAGCCATTAGAATAAAAATATAAACTATTAGGTTCTAAAGAAAAAATATCCTTGTTATCTAAATTGGTTTTTTTAATTAGAAAATAATCAACAACCATAATACCAAATAAAGGTCCAAAAAATGCCCCAAAAGTATCTACAAATGCTAAAATTCCTATTTGGCTTAATAGAGGTAACCAAAAAATACCAATAACAAAACCCAAAAGAGCAATAATAACAGCTGAAGTTTTTAAGTTAAGCTTCATCGGCATAAGATTTAACAATGTATTCTGTGTTGGAATATAATTAGCAATTAGATTTGTGGATGCAGATGAAAAAATTATGAAAAATAAAACTATTACAGTTAATTCTGTATTATCAATCTTTCCAATAATGTCAGTTGGGTTTGTTAAAATTCTTTCCATATTTTCTAAATTCTTATTTAGAAAAATATCAGCACCAATAACGATAAAGACAGCAAAAAAAGAAAAAATTATTAAGTTTAAAACTAAACTTAAATTTCCTTTTTTTAATTCATTTTCATTTTTTACATATCTGCTAAAATCACCATAATTTAAAATTACAATTGAAAAGTATGCAAAAATAGTACCCACAACTGTAATTAGTGGAGCTAAATTACCCTTATCAAAAAGGTTATTGATTGAAAAAATATCTGCAAATGCTGCTGAAGTAGTTTTAACATCATAAAGGAATACTGTCAGAAAAAATATTAACATTCCTGAATAAACGGTTACTGCTGAAAACCTTATAATAGTTCTATTAAATTGATGACTTTTGCTAAACAAAAAGGCTTGCAAAATAATAGTAAAGACAAAAGATACCCAATCAATAATATTTAATCCTAAAAGAAAAATTAAGAATATATCGTTATCTAAAATAGAATTATCATAAGAGAAAATAGAAATTCTTATTAAAAAACTAAATAACCTTGATAAAAAATATGTTTGAATACCAAACATAAAAATACCAACCAGTCCTCTAAACAGACCAAGGTATTTTGCACCTTTTACTCCTAGGGAAGTTCTTAAAATTACTGAAAAAGGTAGACCATATTTTTGAGATGGTTTTCCAATAAGGTTAGCTAAAAAGTACACAAGGATAGAAGCTAATAATGTACCAATTAAAACAACAAAGACATTTAACTCATAAACCAAGTAAAGTGATGCTATTAAAGAAAATCCAATTACACTTTGAATATTACATCCCCAAAAACAGAATAAATCTTTCCAGTCCCAATTTTTATCATTGGGGTTAGTTGAAACTAGTTCCCAGTTAAGTAGGGTATTTTTGGATTTTTTTTGATTCACTCTTTAGATAATAAACTAATAAGTTCTACTGTCCATATAGATAGGCTGGAAGCCACAAAGCAATCTGTGGAAATACTATAATTAAAATTAAACCAATAACTTGAATAACCATAAACTGCATCATTCCATGATAAATATCTTTAAGATCCCATTCTGGAACTACACCTTTTAAAAAATAAGCTGATAGTGCAACAGGTGGTGAGAGCCAAGCGGTCTGGAGGTTTACTGCTACAAGGATTGCAAACCATGTTAAATTAAATCCAAGTGCTTCAACTAATGGCAATATTATTGGCACTATAATCATAACAATTGGTACCCACTCTAAAGGCCATCCTAAAAGGAAAATCATAACCATAATCATTCCAAGAATTAAGTATCTATTCATCTCTAAACCTAGCAAGAAATCAGTTAGCAACATTGGTGTTCCTAATCTAGAAAACACTGCTCCAAAAAAGTTTGATGCTGCAACAAGAACCATTATTAAAGCAGAAATTTCTAAAGTTTTAACTAAAGCTTCTTGTAATCTTCCAAATGTTAACTTTCTATAAGCAATAGCTAAAAGCAAAGAACCCATTGCGCCACAACCAGCTGCTTCTGTTGGTGTAGCAAAGCCGAATAAAATACTTCCTAGTGAAGCAAAAACTAATGCTGCTGGTGGAACTAAACCAATAAAAAATTCTTTCCAAACAGCCAACATACTAGTGGCTCTTAATTCGACTGGTAGAACTGGTCCTAAACTTGGATCAATCCAACATCTAATGGTTGTGTAACCAGCGTAAAGCGTTGCCAATAATATTCCTGGAATAATTGCTGCAGCAAATAGATCTGTAACTGGTATTTCCATTATTGGCCCCATAACAACAAGCATAATGCTTGGTGGAATTAAAATACCTAAGGTCCCTCCAGCTGTAATTGTTCCTGCTGCTAATCTAACATTGTAACCAGATTTGTTCATAGATTTAGCAGCCATTATTCCTAAAATTGTTACTGATGCCCCAACAATTCCTGTTGCTGCTGCAAAAATAACTGAAACAAATAGTACCGCGTAATATAAAGAGCCTCTTACTTTTGCCAGCATTAATTGAAATGCTGAAAATAATCTTTCCATTAACCCAGCTTGCTCCATCATTATTCCCATAAAGACAAAGAGTGGAACGGCTGCAAGAGTTTGTTCGGTCATGACCATTGAAAACTGTAAGGTCATTAAATAAAATACCAATTTACCAAATCCTAAATACCCAAAGGAAAAACCTAGAAATATTAACGTAAATGATATTGGAAAACCTACAAATATAGAAAATAACATTACTCCTATAAGGATGAAACCTAGAATGGCTGGATCCATAAATTCAGCTAACATTACTCTCCTCCTCCTGGCCACACACCTTTAGTGGCTGCCCAATAACTTTTAAATATTTCTGATACTCCTTGGACAAGTAAAAATACTATTCCTAACCATAAAGATGATTTTATTGGCCACATGTATGGCATCCAAGCTGTATCCATACCTCTTTCACCTCTCATAATTGACTCCTGAACAAAGCCAGTAGTCATATATAAAAAGACAATTAATCCTGGGAAATAAAATAATAGATACAACCAAAAATCTACTTTGCCTTGTGTGGTGGTTTTAAAATTTCTATATAAAAAATCTGCCCTTATATGAACTCCCTTTGATAAAGCGTAACCCGCACCAAGCATAAATAGTGCACCATAAAAAAACCTACTCATATCGTACACCCACATCGTTGGAGCATTAAAAAGTTTTCTAGCTAAAACCTCATAAACCATTGCAAATATCAAGGGTATAATAATCCAACAAACCACGTTGCCGATACACTTGTTGGCAAAATCAATTTTTGTAATAGTTAATGCCATCCATCTAGGCATATCTTTAGGCATTGGACCTGAACCACCTCTTCTTTCAGCAATCATTTCATCTGAAATATCAAGCTTCATAGGCTTGATTTCTTTTTTTGGTTTTTGGGAGTCGTGGTTTCTTGGCATAAATAAATTCTGTAAAAAAAAACTAAAGCGAACAATTAAGTCCGCTTCAGTTATGATTATTTTTTATCTAAATACTACTTTAATGTTGCTGCATGAGCCATTCCTAGCTTAGCATTTGACATTTGAGATCCAGACCAAAAAGGAACGGCTATGTCAGCAAAGTCTTTTTGAGACTGCCAAACTTCAGCAAAGAATGGGTTTTTAGCCGCATTTTTTTCTAAAGCTGCTTTTGCTGCAGCCATATACGCTGGGAAATAGTCAGCTGGTGTATCATGTAAAATAACACCATGCTTCGTAGTCAACGTATGTAGAGCTTTTCCATTTTCGTATATTCTGTAACTCATTGATTTTGATAAAGATGCATTTGCAGCAACTTCTAAAGCTTTTTTCTCTAAAGCAGACATCTTGTTGTATTTAGATCCTGTAATATAGAAATCAGCATTTACTACTACTTGGTGAAGACCTTGTAGGTAGTAATGTTTTAGAACTTTCTGGAAACCAAATGTCATATCCGGCTTAGGACAACACCATTCAGCAGCATCAATTGTTCCTGCTTCAAGAGCTGGTAAAATATCTCCACCACCCATTGCAACAGAAGCTACACCAATATCTTTATAAGTTTGGCCAGGAATTCCCGGAGGAGTTCTGAACTTGTACTTTCTAAAGTCAGCCATGCTATTAATCGGTTCTTTGAACCAACCTAGAGCTTCAGGGCCTACTGGTTGCAACATAAATCCTTTGATGTCTCTTCCCATCTCAGTCCATAGTTGGTCATAAAGTTCTTTACCACCACCGTATTGGAACCAAGATAAAAAAGCGATGTTATCGATACCAACACCTGCACCTGCTACTGGCGAACCAAATAACATAGCTGCTGGGTGATCGCCTGACCAATAGTGAGTCCAAGCAAAACCACAATCGATTAATCCTTTATCAACTGCATCTAAAGTTTCTTTTACACCTACTACAGATCCAGCTGGCATAATTTCGAATTTAAGTGATCCACTAGTTAGTTCAGTTACTGTATCAGTGAAATCTTTTAACATTACCACTTCATCAGCTTTTGCACTAATTACTGTTTGACACTTAAGAGTTTGTGCGGATGCACCTGTTACTGTCATTACAGTAAGTAGAAGCGATCCAACAAACAATGATATGATTTTTTTCATATTTATTTTCCCTCTCATTGTGTTTTTTTATAAAAAAGAACTCTCTCAAAAAAATAAATCTAAAACAAGAGCTAATATCATTATTAACAACCTAAAATTACCGTGAACACTAGTATTTTTAATTTTACAGATTATAAACTCACTATTCATATGGATAATTTTGATTATATAATTATTGGTGCTGGGTCAGCTGGCTGTGTTTTAGCTAATAGACTTTCAGAAAATCCAAATAACAAAGTACTTTTAATTGAAGCTGGTGGAAACGATTCCTACCCATGGATTCATATTCCAGTTGGGTATTATAAAACAATGCATAATCCAAAAACTGATTGGTGTTATAAAACAGAGCCTGATGAAACGATGGAAAACAGATCTATACCCTACCCTAGAGGAAAAACTCTTGGTGGAAGCTCCTCTATAAACGGACTACTTTATATAAGAGGGCAAGAGCAAGATTATGATATTTGGAGACAATTGGGAAATAAGGGTTGGAGCTGGAATGATGTTTTGCCTTATTTTTTAAAAGCTGAAAATCAAGAGCGCGGCCAAAGTCAATTTCATGGTGTTGGTGGACCATTATCTGTTTCAGACCAAAGAATAAAATTACCTATATTAGATGCTTTCATGAATGCAGCTCAAGAAATTGGCATTCCTAAAGTGAATGATTTTAACAAGGGTGATAATTTTGGATGTGGTTACTTTCAAGTAACAGAGCAAAATGGTTTAAGATGTAGCACAGCTGTAGGGTATTTAAATCCAATTAAGAATAGAAAAAATTTAAAGATTGAAACAAAGTGTCATGTTGAAAAGGTAAACTTTGAAAATAAAAAAGCTATCAGTGTTTCTTACTGGAAAAGTAATCAATCTTTTACAACTAAAGCAAACAAGGAAATAATTTTAAGTGCTGGTTCAATTGGTTCTGCACAAATTCTTCAAACTTCTGGTATTGGTAATGGTGAAAAATTATCTAAACTTGGAATTGATGTTGTAAAAAACTCTATTGGTGTAGGTAAAAACTTACAAGACCATTTAATGTTTAGACCTGTTTATAAAGTTAAAAATATTAAAACTTTGAATAAAAAGATTAACAGTCTAATTGGTAAATTAATGATTGGAATGGAATATGTTTTTTTAAGAAGTGGTCCAATGACTATGGGTGCTAGTCAACTTTGTGGATTTGCAAAAAGTGACTCATCTAAAGAAACTCCTAATTTACAATTTCACGTTCAACCAATTAGTACAGATAAATTGGGTGGTTCAAATTTACATGATTTTGCTGCATTCACCCCTACTGTGGCAAACATCAGACCAACGAGTAAAGGTGAAATTAATATTATAAGTAAAGACAGTAGAGAAAATCCAAAGATTAAGATGAATTATCTTTCAAGTGATGAGGATCGGATAGTTGCTGCTAAAGGTTTAAGATTAATTAGAAAAATTGTTCTAGAAAGCAATGAATTCAAACAATATGAACCTGAAGAATTTAGACCTGGTGCGAATATTCAAGATGACGAAGAGCTAGTGAAAGCTGCAAGTAATTACGCACAAACAATATTTCATCCAGTAGGAACTTGTAAAATGGGTAATGATGAGAATTCAGTAGTGTCAGATGAATTAAAGGTTCATGGAATTGAAAACTTAAGAGTAATTGATGCTTCTGTTATGCCTAATATCACTTCTGGAAATACTAATGCACCAACAATAATGATTGCTGAAAAAGGTGCAGATATGATATTAAACAGATAATGTTTACTGAATTATTTGGTGCTGAACAACTTGTAATCTTAGGTCAAATTATTTTTATAGATTTAATTCTAGCAGGAGATAATGCCATTGTAATTGGAATGGTTGCTTCTAAATTTCCAGTGGAGCAAAGAAAAAAAGTAATCTTTTGGGGAATAGGTGGTGCAGTAATTTTAAGAATTATTCTTACCATGTTAACTGCATACTTATTGCAAATAACAGGACTAAGACTAATAGGTGGGTTGCTTCTTCTATATATAGTCTACAAACTTTACACTGATGTAATCAAAGGACAATCGGGTAATGAAGATATTAAAGTAGACAATTCAAGTTTCATAAAAGCTATTTGGACTGTGTTACTTGCTGATTTTACAATGAGTTTGGATAATGTTTTAGGTGTCGCTGGTGCTGCTGGAGATCATTATGTTTTGCTAATTTTTGGATTAGCTTTATCAATAATTCTTATGGCAACTGCTGCAACCGTAATATCAAGGTGGATTACCGAATATAAGTGGATAGCTTGGGTTGGTTTGATTGCTATACTGGTTGTTGCAATTGAATTAATCTATACTGATTTAAAATTATTTATTTAAATGTACTTACAAAAAATAAATCTTAAAAACAAATATGCATTAGTTACAGGTGCTGGTAAAGGCCTGGGCAGAGCCTGCTCTATTGCATTAGCAGAAGCTGGAGCAACAATCATTGCATTAAGTAGAACTCAATCAGATCTTGATAAACTTGAAAAAGAAATAAAAAAAATCAAAGGCAAAGTTATCAAAATTAATTGTGATGTAATGAATTACAAAGATTTAAAAGAAAACCTAGATAAGATTAAAATTATAGATATTTTAGTTAATAATGCTGGCACAAATATTCCAGAACCTTTTGAAAAAATTAAACAAGAAAGTATGAACTACTTGGTAGATTTAAACCTAAAAGCTGCTTTTAATGTGGCTCAATTAGTTGTTAAAAAGATGTTAAAAAATAAAAAAAGAGGTGGATCAATTATTAATATGTCTTCTCAACTTGGTCATGTTGGGATGTCTGGTAGAAATGTTTATAATATGACAAAATTTGGTATTGAAGGTTTAACTAAAGGTATGGGTGTTGAGCTTGCAAAAAATAATATCAGAGTAAATACAGTGGCCCCTACTTTTGTAGAAACGCCAATGGTTAAAAGATTTTTTAAGAATAAAAAATTTAAAAAACTTGCTTTAGGAAACATTCCAATAGGCAGAGCTGCAACAGAAAGTGATGTTGCAACAAGTGTTTGTTTTTTAGCTTCTTCTGCATCATCAATGATTACAGGAACATCTATAGTAATAGATGGTGGTTGGACTGCTCAATAATGCCTAGATTGCTAATATTAATAGCAATTTTTTTTACAACTCAATCTTTTGCGGCAGAATTTCAGGGAAAATTTATTCAAGGACATTACATTATTGGAAAAACTGAGCCTGGTGCTTCAATCTTAGTAGATAAAAAAAAAGTTAAAGTCTCAAAGGATGGTTATTTTGCATTTGGGATTGAAAAAGATAGAAAATTTGACATTACAATCACTGAAAACAATAACAAAATTGTAAAAAAAATTAAAAAGAGAAAATATAATATTCAAAAAATTGAAGGGCTGCCTAAAAAAAAAGTTACACCACCTGAAGAATTTTATGCAAGGATTAAAAAAGAAAACAAATTAATAGCTGATGCAAGAGAGATTGAAAGTGACTTACAGTTTTTTAAAGAAAAATTTATTATTCCTGTTGATGATGCAATAATAACTGGTGTTTACGGTAGTCAAAGAATTTTAAATGGCCTACCCAAATGGCCACACTATGGTTTGGATTTTGCTCAAAAAAAAGGCACTCCTGTTAAAGCAATGAATAATGGTATTGTCACTCTAGCTGAAAAAGATTTGTTTTATACCGGTGCTACTTTAATATTTGATCACGGTCATGGAATTTCAACTCTCTATATGCATATGGATAAAATTTTTGTAAATGTGGGGGATCACGTTAAAAAAGGAGATATTATTGCAACTGTTGGTTCTTCAGGTAGATCAACTGGACCTCATCTTGACGTAAGACTTAATTGGTTTGGTACTAGACTAGATCCTGCAACAATTTTAGAAATCAAGTAGATCTTAATGATAATGTCTAAACAATCTATAGGTATAATATTTGCAATTCTTGCTTATTTTTCTTTCTCCATATTAGATGCTACACAAAAAACATTAATCTTATATCACTCCGTATTTCAATTATTACTTGTTAAGTACTTTTTTGTTTTATTTTTAAGCCTAGTAGAATCAAAAAGAAAAAATAATATTAATTTTTACAAATCAAAAAAAATTAAGTTACAAATTTTCAGGAGTTTATTATCTGTTATAGAATCTGGATGCTTTGTATTATCTTTTAAATATCTATCACTTGCAGACACTCACAGTGTAGGCTCTTTAGCACCGGTGATTGTTGTTGCTTTATCAGCTATTTTTTTAAAAGAAAAAGTATCCACAAAAACATGGATAGCTATTTTTGTTGGATTTGTCGGTGTTTTAATTATTTTAAGACCAACCTCTTCAATTTTTGATCCTAAAGCCTTATTGCCACTTTTAGCAGCATTTGTATTGGGACTCTATCAAGTTGTAACAAAAAAAGTGTCTGAACATGACACGACTGAAACATCATTATTTTATACGTCCATCATTGGTATTTTTATTATGTCTTTGTTGGCTTCAAACTTTTGGACTCCAGTATCCTCATCGTCTTACATTCTTTTTTTAATTGTTGGTATTTTTTTCTCATTAGGAATTTATCTTCAAATAATTGCTTTAAGTATGGCTAGCGCAAGCATTATTCAACCTTTTCATTATACTTTGATATTTTGGGCTATAATTTTTGGTTATATTTTTTATAACGATATTCCTGATTTATTTACAATTGTTGGAGCTGTGATAATAACGCTTTCTGGTATTTTTGTACTTACTCAATCTACAAAGGATTAAATTAATAAATAAGTTTTAATCTAGACTAAATCTTTTAATTATATTAATTAACTAAGAATGAAAAAAACCTTAATAGAAAAAACAGCAGATAAATTAGTTAACGCATTTGTTAACAATAAAATAATCGCACCCCTTCCAACAAAATTTACAAGAAAATTAAGTGAGGCTGAAAAGCTAAGAAAATTATGTGAGAGTAAAATTAAAGATCCAATAATTGGATTTAAAGCTGCAGGAACAGGTATACCTGTCATGAAAAAGCTTAAAGAAAAAAAGCCTTTCTATGCTTCTATTTTTGAAAAGAATTTCATAAAAAGTGGAAAAAAAGTAAAAATTAATAAATCTACTTTAGGTGTAGAGCTTGAAGTTTGTTACCTAATTAAGAAAAACTTTTTCTCATCTAAAGGGTCAATTACTATGAAAAATGTGACAAAGCACATTTCACATATGGCTCCTTGTATTGAGATTATTGGTTATAGGCAAAAGAAAAAAGGCATAACTAGTTTTGGCGATTTATGTAGTGATTTTGGTGCTAATGTTAAGTTTTTGATTGGGCTAAAGAAAAAATATAAAAAAATTAATATTGGAAACTTAAAGACAAATATTGCTAATAAAAAAATTAGACAAAGTGTTGATGGGAATACAAACACTGTTTACATAAACCCACTAAACTCACTTAGATTTGTTCTTAATGAACTTAAGAAAGATAAAATTAATCTAAATAAAGATTTTTATGTTTTTACTGGTTCTACTGTAGGTGTTGTTCCTATTTTAGGAAAAGGGCTATATGTAGGAAAAATAGAAAAGCTTGGAACAGCTAAAGCTATTATTAATTAATGGCGCTTCACTTTAGTAAAGAAGAGTTTGAAAAAAGAAAGTTAAAAACTTTACAATCTATGAAAGAGCAAAATCTTGATGCTCTACTAATGTTTAGACAGGAGTCAATGTTCTGGCTTACAGGCTATGACACCTTTGGTTATGTTTTTTTTCAAACTTTAATATTAGATCAAAAAGGAAATGTTATTCTTTTGACAAGGGCTCCAGATTTAAGACAAGCACAAAACACCTCAAATATTAAAGATATAAGAATTTGGGTTGATAAAGATCAGTCAAACCCAACTGAAGATCTTAAAGTTATTTTAAATGATCTTAATTTAAAAGGTAAGAAAGTTGGTATTGAATATGAAGCTTATGGTATGACAGGTCGTAACGCTTTAAGACTTAATAAATCATTAGAAAGTTACTGTGAAGTAGAAGATCAATCAGAATTAATAACCAAACATAGAGTTATTAAATCCACTGAAGAAATTGTTTACGTAAAGAAAGCTGCAGAACTTGCAGATAAAGCTCTAGATGAGGCTTGGAAATATACAAAAGCTGGAGCCTCTGAAGCAAAAATTTTAGCAGAAATGCAAAGAGTAGTTCTTGAAAATGGTGGTGACTATCCAGCTAACGAATA
This sequence comes from uncultured Candidatus Pelagibacter sp., assembly GCA_905618915.1. Lineage (GTDB taxonomy): Bacteria > Pseudomonadota > Alphaproteobacteria > Pelagibacterales > Pelagibacteraceae > Pelagibacter. The sequence goes on from CAJQTI010000050.1 coordinate 14,543, forward strand.
TATTATTGGCTCAGGACACAATGCCCTTCTATGCAGATATCAATCTGAAAAGAGAAATTTATCAGATACAGACCAATTAAGTATTGAATGGGCTGGTACTTTTAAACATTACCATTCTGCAATGTTTAGAACTATTCCTATTGGAAAGGCTGACCCAAAACATATTAAAATGCATGAAGCATGTGTTGAAGCTTTAAATAATTGTGCAAAAACTTTGATACCTGGAAAAACAGCAGGAGATGTCTTTGATATTCATGCTAAAACCTTTGATGATCTTGGTTATAATAAAGCAAGAATGAATGCATGTGGTTATTCTTTAGGCTCAACGTTTTCACCTAATTGGATGGACTGGCCAATGTTATATACTGGTAATCCTTATAAGATTGTTCCTGGTAATGTCTTCTTCATGCACATGATATTGATGGATTCAGACAATGAATTAGCCATGAATTTAGGAGAAACCTATCTTGTAACCGAGAATGGTAACGAAAGATTAGGTAAGCAAAAACTTGATTTAGTTGTCTTATAAGAGTCTGTCTTACAGTCTGTCACCTAGTCATCATATAAAATCCTATAACCCAGAACCACGATCCCTAAAAGTTTTTTCATCTAATATCTTTGAGTCCCTTTAACGTTGAGTAATATATATATATTGTTAAACCGTTTCTAATAAAATGACCAAGTGTATCTAAATCAAGGCCATTTTTTATTACAAAAGAAAGGTCACCCAAGATAGCAAAAATTATTAATGCTGCTGGTAATATTGTTGCAGTATTTACAATGACTTTTTTATAAATCTTCAAAATTATAAATGCTGAAAAAAATCCAGCAATAACTCCTGAAATAAAAGAGCTTGTTATAATCTTAAAAAAACTAGGAAAGTTCCAGAAGGCAACATAATCATTAAACCAAACAATAAAGTTTCCAATATAGTTTCCACCTACTTGTCCTAATACAGCTAAAGGAATAAAAACTAATGAAACCAGCAAACTTATGGCGTGATTTGACCAACTAATTTTTTTCATTTTTTTAAACCAATATGTTTTTCCATTAATGGCCATCTAGAATCTAATTTATTTTTTTTTCTTTCTTTTTGCATAGTTTTGATATCACTAGATATAGCCACAATACTGATATAATTGATGTCTGTTTGATTAAAGTCTTCGATATGGCCTAATTTTTTTTCTTTTTGTAAAAACATTTTAATTCTTCTTTGAAGTTCTTTGCCCATGATAGTTTTTTTAGTGGTATCTTCTACCCAACTTAAGTACATACCAAACTCTAAACCCATAAGACCATGATATTTTTCATCAAGGAGAGGAGTTTTTGTATCATTTTTTTTATTAGACTTAGTTTTTTGTTGGCCAAATATTGTATCAAATAAACCCATAATAAATTTTAACCAAATAAACCTTTTTTTAAACCGTAAGCTTTTCTAAGTTCTCTATTTTCTAATGCCACTGAAGCAAGAACATAAGATGAAGCAAAAAAGAAATTATCGTACCATTTTTTTTTCTTGAACCATGAATGATATTTATTTCTTTTCATGTATTCGACTATTTCATCATATATTTCTTCACAAGAAATAGTTTTTAAATCAATATATCCAGTCATTTCATATCTTCTAATCCAGGAACCAAAGCCATGAAATACTTCGCCTAAAAGCATTCTAAATGATAATGGAAGTTGAATTATTTCTGCCTCCATATGAGTGTCAAAAAAGTTTTTATCAAAATTATCGATCAAATGTTGCAGATATTCAGAATATGTATTGCTAGATATTTTTTTAAAATGGATACTTTTTGAAACAATTTTTATTTGTTTTTTTGCTTTCTTAGATTTCTTAACTTTTTTAACTTTTTTAGTTTTTTTTTTTTTTTTATAACCATTAGTGCAAAACCTTATCTAAAATATTAACAATAACATAACGATGCTGATCATCACTTTCAACATCAAACACTATTTGTGGATCAATATCTCCCTCCACAGCATCTGCCATTAAACTTATATAATCACCTAACTCGTTATCTGTTGCATAATAATCAAATGTTTTTTTAAAAGTTATCATTAATGTAATACCCTATCCCAAACTTCAATTCTTATAAACTGCCAGCCATCATCTTGCTGAAATTCAAGATCATAGTAATCATCTGGGTCTAAAGTTTTGAGAACTAAATTCACATATGTGTCTATTCTTTCATGTGAGATTTTACCTCTAAAAGTTTTGACAAAAGTTTTCATCAATGAAGTACTCTATCTATAACGTTAACACTTATAAATTGATAATCTTCTTGAATATGCCATTCAATATAAACATCATCATCAGGGTCTAATGCTGCTCTAGTTTTATCAACAAAATCATCAATTGCTTTGTATGATATTTTTCCTTCAAAGTATTTTTCAATTTTTTTCATTAATCAAAACCTTTATCTAAATCAATTTTAGTAATTAAAAACTTCCATAGAAGCGCCAATAGAGCAAGTGTTGATGCACCCATAAATATTATAAAGAGTATTGATAGACCAACCTGAATAAAACCTCCAAAAAGACCCAATGAGTTTGCCCAATCAAAACTATGAACTTCTGTGAAAAAAGAGATGAAACCATCAAGATTTTGATTTTTTGAAATGAAATGATACGCAAAATACAAACTGTTTCCCCAAAAATATAAAAAAAATGTTTTTGTTATTATATTTATAATCATTAGTTAAATTATAATTTCTGCTTAAACATTACCACCTAACAACAAACCCAGAACCACGATCCCTAAAATCTTTTTCATTTTAACTTCTCTTTTGAAAATATTCTCTTTTGAAAATATATTTAATACCGTTGTTTGGGCGTGTATCAATCGTAACAAGCTCCCACCCTTTTTTTCCATATTGATTTAACATTTTTTCTCTAGCTTCTTCAAAATGTATATGGGGGAAATCACTTTTAGTTAGATCAGGTTCAATCACAGCAGCATCTAATATTTTATATTCAAATCTTTTCATTTAGATGAGGCTCTCTTAATTTCTTTAACTACCATTAAATAATTATCTTTAAGCACTTTATGACCCTTTAGGTGTTTTGAAAACTCTTTGTATAAACTCTCATAGTACCAGGCAACTTGTTTTGGTGTTGCTGTAAATCTTTTCCAAATCTTCTTACCTACTCTTTTATGATCACTAACAATGCAAGTACCGTTATGTAATTTATCACAAAGGGACACAAACATAGAAGATTGGCCTTTCTTTTTAATATCAGAAATATATTTTTTCTTTCTAGCTAGCCAAGGTGGTTTAGGAACAACAATAGTATCACTACACTCATCAACTATTTTGGCAACTTTACTACCAAATAACTTTCTAATTTTGATTAAGGTTTTTATTCCTCCCTGATCTTCTACAGCATCATGTAATAAACCTCCAATAGCCTCATCGGTAGTACCACCATCTTCAATGACATTGTTACTAACTGAAACTAAATGAGTAAAATAAGGAATTCCAGTTCCCTTACGGTTTTGTTTGATGTGTATCTTATAAGTAAAGTCTAAAGCTTTTTTGTATTTCTTTTTATCTATCTTTTTATTCATTATTTATGGATTTCTTTATCCTATATTTTTTTTAATCTTAAAGAAACCATATATGTAGATTCCTGAAGTTATGAAGTTAATCGGTATCCATAATTCTCTACTTAATTTAACTGGGATAATCGGATTATATAAAATTAAAATCAATCCAAATAAAATTATAATTTCATTAATACCACCTGCATTTTTATAGCTATGATAAATTATTATGCCTGCTGTAATGCTTATTATTAAACGAAGAAGTGTATAGAAGCCGTAAGGAAAAGAAATTAAGGGTGCAAGTACTAATAAGACTGCTGGTATTAAAAGAAAAAGAGCGATTGAGTTTTTATTCATTATCGTCAATTTTAAAACTTATTGGAGTATACTCTTCTTCAAAAGACTTACCCATATAATTAAAATGTTCATTGTAAGATTTAACACATTCTTTTTTTAAATCCTTAAGTGCAAGAAAAGTTTGACCATCAAGTTTACCTTCAGATCTGTGAATACTTTGTATTTGATCAAGTATCTCTCTTTTGTTTTTTAACAATGGCATAAGATCTTTTTTCGAACCTTCTGACAGCGCTATTGAATAATGAAGAAAACCATCACATTGACCCATCATTTTTTTAACTTCTTTATGTAATGTTTTGCTATTACCATAAAAAAAATCAAATAATCCCATATTAAATCCTATAACCCAGAACCATGATCCCTAAAAGTTTTTTTATCAAAATCCTAATGGGCAAATTTCTGCAGCACCAATTGTTTTAGTGTTTAAGCTGCCTAATTGATTGTAATAACAAATCTTGTTCATTCCTGATCTTACATCAAAACTATAAAAGTTATAAGGCTGTTGGCTTTGAGTAGATCCTGTGGTGCCTGTACCTCCACTTAAAAGAGATAATCCTAACAGCATTTGATTGAAGCTAGCTTGCTTTTCACTTTCAGTCCATTCTCTAGTGTATACTTTTGTTAATTTATTATTTTCAAACACCTCATATCTATTTGATTGAGATTGCGAACCATCGGGACAGGTATAAACTTTTATACTTCCTTCAGCACTGACAAGCTTTGGTTTTACTAATGAAACTTTTTTACATGCAGTGGCATAGTCAGAGAAATTAGTTCCAAGATTAAGAGCACTTTGATTAATCGCACATCCACTTAACAATAAACCCAGAACTATGACTACTAAAATCCTTTTCATTAACAAACCCTACCAAATCTCTAATCAGGTGTCTAGGTGATGGAAAAACAGCACCTCCAGGTTCTAGTTTGTCACCTAGTTTACCCTAGGTCTTACTAGTTATATGGGGCTTTATTTTTAAAGAAATTTATTTTAAAAATCTAAAATTACTACTCTTGCACCAAATGCCTAGATAAATTAAACTTGCAATATGAGCATCGTAGACAAAAAGTATTCAAACGTAGACAAGAAGACAGCAGAAATACTTGAAGAAGCTAAATTATTATTAGAGAAAGAGGAATACGAAGCTTCTAAACCAAGAGAAAAATCTATAGCCCGAGAATTAATGAATGCTGCGTATGGTAACGCATTTAAAACAATGTCCAAAGATCCTGATTTAACAGTTAGAAAAATATGCTTAAAAGCTATTGAAGATAAATTTTTTGATACCTGTTTAGATACTTTGATTAAGGGACCTAAAAAAAGAGCTGCATTCGATAACAAAAGTCCAAAAACATCGACCGAGAAAACAGTTACACAAGATATTAAAACAAAAGGTCATTTTAAAAGATTCAAACTTATAGAGCAATATATCAAGATGGATATGAGTGGGACTAAGACTTTATTAGATCCTGATTACAGACCTCACGGTGATAAAGTTGCCATAAAAAAAAACAAATAATCCTGTATTAAATCCTAACCCAGAACCACGATCTTTAAAGGTTTTTCATTAATCTATAATCCCTGCTAAATTTTTAGCAGCCTTTTTTTTGGATCCTGCAGTTAATCCCTTGACATAGGCCGTTGCTATTCTTTCTGGATTTTTAATATTTCTTTTTTTGAATTTTTTTAATAAATCTTTGTAGTTAGGTTTTCTAGGCATTACTTCGGAGCTTTTTTTGTAATGGGTTTTTCGAAATCCTCTGTCATATCAGCAATCAGTGGTCGAAAGAAACTTGTAGCAATAATTATGAGTGCAGAAATTATTAGTAAAGCATCAAACTTAACTACATCTACAATAACTCTTGTAGTGCCTAAAATAACATGAACTAGCATTGTTAAAAACATTGCACCTAGCCATAAATATATTACTGAAAATTTATATGGTTTAGCTACTAATCCAGCACCTAACAAAGCACCTAGTATAAGAATAATAGGATCAGTTCCGATAGCCATTAAACCACCCAAGAATGAACCAATGAAAACTATGTTAGCTATATAACCAACAGACAGAACTAAAATATTTGTGACCATGATTAGGTAGGAGAAATATAATAAGACCATTGAATTTAAAAATTGATTAATAAAACTATTATAGCGATAATTATTAACACAGCACTCACAATAATATAATTCAGCCTAATATTAAATTTTTTGAACACTATTTCAGTAATTTTTTCCCAGAATACTACAATGAAGAGGACAATTATAGCTGGCAGAATAAATTTAATCATTAACTAAGACCATAACAAAACTTTCTAGTGGATAAAACAGTTAAAATTAATCTTTACTGTAAAAAATATTATAAAAATCCATTACAAATTTATGTCTTGGTCCAGAGGTCACTCATCACTTACAGAAAATTCCACAACACCTGTTGTTGATCGCTGCATTAATTGCGGAGATCATGAGGAGGTTCAAACTACAATTACAATGGAGTTTGGAGAGGGCAATTACAACACAGGACCTATTTGTAGGAGGTGTTATTCAAGCTGCAAAGGCCCAAGGATCGCTGAATTCTAACTAGCGACTATCCTGCATATAGCCACTCAATTTAAGATTTAGTAGAGTTTATAATGGCAACATTAGATGGAATTATTGAACCAATATATTTTTTGATTACCTCAATATCATTTATATTATTAAGTGTAATCCAATATAAAAAATTTGGGAAAACCAGGGAAACAAAATATCTCGCAGGTTTGTCAATTTTTTTCTTATGTAGTTACATTGCTATAATTTTAAAAAATTAGATTCGGCAAAAAAATAAAATAAATAGTCATTAGCTTATAGATTTAATTTTATTTTTAAGAGCAGTTGATTGTATTCAAAAACATTTTTTTACGGTATACTTTTTTTTATAAAACTGATGATACTTTTTGTAAGTGTATCACTTATAATTATAGTTCCTTTGTCATTTGGGTGCATACCGTCATCTTGGTTAAGCTCAGGTTTTAAAGCTACACCCTCTAATAAAAAAGGTATTAAATTTAGATCATATTTTTTAGCTAAATTTGAATAAATATTATCAAACTTTTTTTTATAACTAATTCCATGAGTTGTAGGAGCAATCATACCTGCTAAAATTATTTCTATATTTTTTTTCTTTGCTGTTTGAATAATTTTTTCTAAATTTTTTTCAGTCTCAATGGGGCTTATTCCTCTTAGCATGTCATTAGCACCCAACCCTAAGATCATCAGATCAATATCAGGTTGAGATAAAGACCACTGAGATCGGTTTAATCCTCCAGCAGATGTACTTCCAGATACACTTCCATCAATAACCTCAACGTTAAAACCACTGTCATTAAGATTATTTTGAAGAACAATGGCTAAATGTTTTTCCTGTGGAAGGCCATAACCAGCCATCAAGCTATCACCAAATAAGATAATATTCTCTATAGCATTGACATTTAAAGTCACTAGACAGAAGGCAATAATTTTAATAATAAATCTTTGAATCATGGATAGTCTTCTTAAGCTAAAAAACGTTAATCTTAAATACCAAACTGGTAATGATACTATAAAGGTTTTAAAGAATATTAATTTAGAGACTAAAAAAAATGAGTCTATTTCAATAGTTGGCGAAAGTGGATCTGGAAAAACAAGCTTAATCATGCTTGCTGGAGGGTTGGAGAAAGTAACATCTGGTAAGATATTTTTTGAAGATCAAGAAATATCTAAAATGAGCGAAGATGAAGTTTCTAAAATTAGAAGGAAAAATATTGGTATTGTTTTTCAATCTTTCTATCTTATTCCAAATTACACAGCTGTTGAGAATGTTGCTCTAACTTTAGAGTTAAATAATTTAAAAAATCCCAACGAACGAGCTAAAGAATTGTTGGATCGATTTGGGTTAAAAAATAGGTTTAATAATTTACCAAGTCAACTCTCAGGTGGTGAACAGCAGCGTGTAGCAATTGCAAGAGCTATAGCCATGAAGCCTAAGCTAATATTGGCAGATGAACCTACTGGAAATTTAGATAGTGAAAATTCACAAATGATTGCAGACATTTTGTTTAAATATATTAAGGAAGAAAAATCATCTTTAATTATGGTCACCCATGACCCAAAGCTTGCAAATAAAGCTAAAAGAAAAATTAAAATCAAAGATGGAAAAATTGTCTAAACTTTCAGAGTACAAGTTGACTTTGATATATGCCTTAAGAGACTTAAGTAGAAATTATAAAAAAATTTCAAGTATTATTTTAACACTTTTTATAAGTTTATTTATCTTAAGTTCAATTTTCACAATTGAGGATAGTTTGAATAAAGAACTAAATAATAACTCGAGAGCACTTTTGGGTGGTGATATAGAAATTGATTACAATCGTAATGTTGTCAATTTAGATTTAATTAACCAAGTTAAAGAATTTGCTACTGTTTCTCAAATGGTTGAGTTTAGCACCATGATCTCAACTACTGATAAGACTAAAAATAAATCAATATTTTCTAGAATTAAAACAGTAGATAAAAATTATCCATTATTTGGCAAAGTGGGTTATGAACCAAGTGGTGCATTTGAAAAGTTACAAACTACAGAAAATACAATACTTGTTAATGAAAATATTTTCAAAAACCTTAATTTAAAAATAAATGATAAAATTAAAGTTCAAGATAAACTCTTTACTGTAATTGGTATTGTAAAATCTGTACCTGATATCGGGGGTGCTTTTGTATTTGGTGATTTTGCTTTAGCTGGAAAACAAACATTAGAACTACTAAAACTTAACAACCTAGGCAGCTTTTTAAATTATGAATATAAGGTAAGATTTAATGAGGGAGATAATCCAAAGGCTTTATCTAAAAAAATTGAGCAATTATTTAAAGATGAAAAAAAAGTAAGACTTAGATATCACGAAAAATCTGACGGTCCTTTAAAGAGAATAATTGATAATTTCTCTCAGTTTTTATCGCTTGTATCAATTAGTGCAATGTTAATTGCTGGAATTGGAATTGCTAACACCCTACTTTCATTCATTAATCAAAACAATATGTCTATAGCAGTTAAGAAGTCTTTAGGCTTTTTTTCAAAGGACATTAAAATAGTCTACTATCTACAATTACTCATTCTATTATTCATAATATCTACTGCTGCCTATTCTTTTAGTTTCTTTTTAGTCCCAATTGTTGATGTTTATTTATCAGCCGGTCTTGGGTTAAATATTCAAGGTAGTTTTTCTATTCTTAATTATTTCAAGGTTTTTTCAGTAGGTTTATTAGTGTTAATCATATTTTCTATACCAACTATTAATGCAATTGATCAGGTTAAAGCTTCAAACTTATTTAGAAATGTATTTCAAAACCTTCAATTTTATTATTCAAAGAAATCAATTTTTTTAAGTCTATTTTTATTATCAGTTTTAATTTCTTTATTTACTATTGGTTCAGCTCGACCCATTTATAGCTTGGGTTATTTTGGAGCATTCTTTATTTGTCTATTAGTTTTTTATTTATTATCAAACTTGATTATTAAATTATTTAAAGGTCTTAAAGAGCACCCAAATATTTCAATTAAAGTATCTGTTAAAAATATTACTCAAACTAAAAGTATTACTCCTATAACTATTATGTCCTTGGGTTTAGGGGTCACCCTATTATTAACTTTAGCTTTTGTTGGCTCAAACTTTAAAAGAGAAATTGCAAAATCAATACCAGAACTTGCTCCTGATTATTTTTTTATTGGCATTCAAAGTGATGAAAGGCAAATATTTGAAGATTTAATATTTGATATGGATAAAGAAGCTAACCTTGAAATTGTGCCGATGGTCTCAACAGGTATTGTAAAAATTAATGGAATAGATCCGAAAACTTATACCGCTTCAAGTAATGATAGCAACTGGGCGATTAGAAATGACAGAAGGTCTTCTTGGACTGATAAAGTTTTAAAAGATAATCCGATTGTAGAAGGTAAGTGGTGGGATTTAAGCAGGCCTGATAAACTTCAAATTTCGCTTGATAGTAAAGTTGCTAAAGATCTTAATATTAAAATTGGTGATATTTTTACTTTAAATATCTATGGTCGTGAAATTGAAGGTGAGATTGTAAACTTTAGATTGGTAGACTACAGGGATTTTACCATTAACTTTGCAATGTTATTAAATCCTCAATTTGCAAAAAATATACCCCATGAATATTTGGCCACTGCAAAATTTAAAAGTTTAGAAAATTTTAATGAAATTACTTTGTTGGATAAAATGCCCAGTCTTTCTATTATAAAAATTACTGATTACTTGGAAAAAGTAACCGATCTATTAAATAAAGTGTTTATTGCTGTAACTGTTATATCAGCCATAACTATAGTCATTGGTTTAATTGTCATATCAAGCGCAATTATAGTACAGGGAAAAATTAAAGAATTTCAAAACTTAATATTTAAAATTCTAGGCTTTTCCAAAGTTGAGGTTGTGCTCTCTTCAATCATTGAGTTTTTTATTATATTCACCTCCATAATTTTAATAGCTCTATTTTTTGCAGTTATAGGTTCGCAATTTATCATCGAAAATATTTTCCAAATTACTTGGATGTTTGATTTAGCAATATTTTTAAAGGTAACTATTGGTATTGGACTTGCTACATTAATCTTAATTATGATTACTAATTTTAAATATTTAAGCCCTAAAGTTTATCCACTTATAAGAAATCAATAACTAAATATCAGATCGAGATCTAAACCTCTCAAACATCAATCTTGTTTTAACTCCAATGTTTAAAAATGGCTGTGGTGGTAGCCAAGTAGGCTTACTTATAGATTCTATTATATTAATTTCATCACTATTTTCATTACTTGCTTTAATTGCTATCTGTTCACCAAATAAAGTTCCAACACCAATACCTGAACCATTATAACAACCTGCCACAAAGACATTATCATCAATTTTTTCAAAAATTTGTGAACTATTTCTAGTTCTAGACACAATCCCAGACCAACTAGATTTCATAATATCATTTGGTAAATTTGGAAATCTTTTTTTAATTCCAAGTTTTTGATTTAAGGATCTTTTATCTAACTCTGATTTAGACATTTTAAAAGGGCTATGAACTTCTGCAGTATTTCTAATTAAGATTCTTTTATCTTTTGTCATTCTGATAGTTGCACCCATTGGTCTAACGGGTAACACACCCCACTCTCTAGGCTCACCAATAGATTTAAACTCGGTATCAGTTAATGTTCTTGTCATGCTTGCAGTTAAAGTTAAGGGAAAATTATAATTATTTTTTATACCAAGTGATTTTAAAAAACCATTAGTACAAAAAATAACCTTTTTAGTAATTATTTTATAATTATTAAATTTACAAACAATTGTATTACTATTTTTTGACCATTCATTTAATTGAGTGTTTTCTAATAGCTCAACATTATCTGGCAAGGTATCAACCATCGCTCTTACAAGTTTTCCTGGATGCAATAAAATTCCACCTTTTGTATAAAGAGCTAAATTGTAAAAATTTGTGCCTAATCTTTTACTTAAATCACCTTTGTCTAAAATATTATGTTCAAAGTTTAACTTTAATAAGGTTTTGCTAAAATTTTCTAATATTTTTTTATCTTTTTGATTTGATGATGCAAAATATTTTCCACTTTCATTCCAATCACAATCTACCTGATGTTCTTTAATAAATTTTTTTACAACATTAATTCCCAATTTATAAATATCAGTCTTCTTTTTATAATTAGAAAGTTCTTTATTTGAGGTAAAACCATCATTAAGGGTAGTATCGACTAAATACCCTGAGTTCCTTCCGCTTGCACCCTCACCTGCTAATTGTGCATCAACAATAATAATTTTTTGATTTGGATGAAGTTCTGATAATTTTCTAGCAGCAGATAAACCTGTATAGCCAGCACCTACTATTAACCAATCACAGAATTCATCCTTATCTAAAGTTTTTATATTAGATCTTGTATCAAGGTCATTAATCCAACTACAACCTGTATCATTAACTACATTCATGTAGTTAGATTATGACAGATAAGATATTTTTAAAAGATCTTAAGATACCAAAGAAGGTTGCTTAATCATGTCTTCTTTATTGATCCCCGCAACTTTAACAGGAGCTTTCATTGCATCTCTTCTAAAAGGCTCTCCTAGCTCTTGGTTTAGAATTACTTCAATAAATGTTGTAATTCCTTTCTTTTGATCTTCACAAGATTGTTTGATAGCAGCTGTAGTCTCTTCCATGGTTCGAACTGTAACTCCTTTTAATCCACAAGCATCAGCAACTTTTGCATAACTTAAATTAGGATCTAGTTCAGTTCCCACAAAATTGTCATCAAACCATAAAGTAGTATTTCTTTTTTCTGCTCCCCACTGATAATTTCTGAAAATTACCATTGAAATTGCTGGCCATTCAGGTCTCGCTACAGAACTCATTTCATTCATACTTATTCCAAATGCACCATCACCTGCAAAACCTATTACTGGTGTATCAGGGCATCCAATTTTCGCTCCAAGAATCGATGGAAAACCATAACCACATGGACCAAATAATCCTGGTGCTAAATATTTTCTACCTTTTTCAAATGTAGGATAAGCATTTCCAATTGCACAGTTATTACCAATATCACTTGATATAATTACATCATCAGGCATTCCTGCTTGAATACCTCTCCAAGCTTCTCTAGGAGACATTCTGTCTGCATCTCTTTTTCTAGCTTCAGCATTCCAAACTGTACCTTCATCATCATCTTCGTGATCTAAACTTGATAATTCTTGTAACCATGCTGATTTAGTTTGATGAATAGTATTTTTTCTCTCTTCTCTATTCGTATCTCCTGCTGTTGGAGAGAGTTGAGCTAAAATTTGTTGTGCTACTAATTTTGCATCCCCACAAATACCAACTGATACTTTTTTGGTTAAACCAATTCTATCTGAATTCATATCAACTTGAATAATACTCGCATCTTTTGGCCAATAGTCCATTCCATAACCTGGTAAAGTTGAGAAAGGATTTAGTCTTGTACCAAGTGCAAGAACAACATCTGCTTTGCTAATTAATTCCATACCAGCTTTTGATCCATTGTATCCTAATGGTCCTGCAGCTAACGGATGACTTCCTGGAAAACTATCATTATGTTGATATCCTGAACAAACTGGAGCGTCTAGTTTTTCAGCTAATTTTTTACAATCTTCAATCGCCCCACCAATTACAACACCAGCACCAGATAATATCACTGGAAACTTGGCGTTTGATAATAGGTCTGCTGCTTTTTTAATTGCTTCAACACCACCTGCTTGTTTTTCTAATCTTACAATTGGAGGAAGATCAATATCAATAACTTGTGTCCAATAGTCTCTTGGAACATTTATTTGTGCAGGAGCTGATCCTCTAATTGCTTTTTCAATCACTCTATTTAATACTTCTGCCATTCTAGAAGGGTCTCTAACTTCTTCTTGATAGCAAACCATATCTTTAAATAAATTCATTTGTTCTACTTCTTGAAAACCACCTTGGCCCATAGTTTTATTAGCAGCTTGGGGTGATACTAAAAGTAATGGTGTATGGTTCCAGTATGCAGTTTTAATTGGTGTAACAAGACCAGTAATTCCAGGGCCATTCTGTGCAATAACCATTGACATTTTACCAGTAGATCTTGTGTAACCATCAGCAATTAATCCACCGTTAGTTTCGTGTGCTACATCCCAAAAAGTTATTCCTGCATCAGGAAAAATGTCTGAGATGGGCATAAAGGCTGAACCAATTATTCCAAATGCGTGTTCAATTCCGTGCATTTGTAAAACTTTTACAAAAGCTTCTTCTGTTGTCATTTTAGTCATAATAATTGGCCTTTCTGTCTGAGTTATTTAAAATTTTATAAATTAAATTGTTAATTTAAAGGATTAATATATAAGAATTAGAAAATTTCAAACAAACAAATCGACACAATTATGGCTACAGATATCATTATACATGACGAAAAAGACAACGTTGGAGTTGTTGTTATTGATAAAATTATCCCTAAACAAGATTGTGCTTGCTGGATTATGGAAAATGATAAAACAATAAAAATTCAATCAGAAGACGAGATTCAATTAGGGCATAAGATTGCAATGGTTGACCTTAATGAGGGTGATACTATTTTGAAATATGGTCATGATATTGGCAAAGTAGTTAAATCAATCAAAAAAGGTGAGCACGTTCATGTTCACAATGTTAAAACGAAGAAGTGGTAAAAAATATGGAAATTCCAAAAAGTTTTTTAGGTTACAAAAGAGAAAATGGCAGAGTTGGTACTAGAAATCATGTGATTATCTTACCTGTAGATGATATCTCAAATGCTTGCGCTGAAGCTGTAGCAAACAATATTAAAGGCACAATAGCTCTTCCTCATTCTTATGGAAGGCTTCAATTTGGAGCTGACTTAGATCTACATTTTAGAACAATGATTGGAACTGGAAAAAATCCTAACGTTGCTGCTGTAATCGTAATTGGAATTGAGCCTAAGTGGACAAAAAAAATTGTTGATGAAATAGCTAAAACTGGAAAACCAGTTGAAGGTTTTCACATTGAGAGAACTGGTGATATTGGAACTATCATGAAAGCTTCTAAAAAAGCTCAAGAATTTGCAATGTGGGCTTCTGAAAAACAAAGAGAAGAGTGTCCTTTAAGTGATTTATGGATTTCGGTTAAATGTGGTGAATCTGACACAACATCAGGTCTTGCTGCTAACCCAACAGTTGGGAACTTAATGGATAAATTAGAACCATTAGGAGTTCATTTATGTTTCGGTGAAACATCTGAATTAACTGGTGCAGAAAAAGTTTGTGCAACACGTGGTGCAACACCTGAAGCTTCAGAAAAATTCATGAAAACTTGGAGTGATTATAACGATTTTATTTTAAAAGAAGCAACTGATGATCTTTCTGATAGCCAACCAACAGCTGGTAATATTGCTGGTGGATTAACCACTATTGAAGAAAAAGCATTTGGAAACTTCCAAAAAATTGGAAACTGTAAATTTATTGATGTTTTAGAGCCAGCTGAAGAACCAACTAAAGGAAAAGGTTTATACTTTATGGATACCTCATCTGCAGCAGCTGAGTGTATTACACTTCAGGCAGCAGCTGGATTTAATATTCACTTATTTCCAACAGGCCAAGGTAATATTGTAGGTAACCCTATTGAACCAGTTGTAAAATTAACTGCTAACCCACTAACCGTAAAAGGTATGGGTGAACATATTGATTGCGATGTATCAAAAATACTATCACGTGAGATGACTATGTCTGAAGCAGGTGATGAGTTAATTAAATCTATGATTAGGGTAGCAAATGGTAGATTAACATGTGCAGAAAGTTTAGGACATAAAGAGTTTGTTATGACTAAGCTCTATAGAAGCGCTTAGTTTTTAAAGTTCCTTACTCTGTAAATATGACTTATCAAAAAATTATTAACATTCTTCCTGGTTTAGTACTTGCTTTAGTCTTCTGTTTATTTTCACAAGGAATAAACAATGTCATTGGTATAGAGATGTTTGGAACCACTAAAAGTCCTATTTCAACTGTGATGATTGCAATATTACTTGGAATTATTATGGGAAATGCATTCACACCAAGACCAGGCATGATGATTGGTTTGGATTTTACTCAAAAATATATTCTTAAATTAGGAATAATTTTTTTAGGAATAAGATTGAGCTTTGAGGAGTTTCTAAAATTTGGAACAGTTGCTATTCCATTAATTATTGTGTGTATATTAAGTGTTCTTATTCTTATTAAATTATTAATTAAAAAAGTTCCAATCTCATCTAAAATGTCTTACCTGATAGCAATTGGTACAAGTGTTTGTGGTGCAACAGCGATAGTGGCAGTAGCACCCGTTATAGAAGCAAAAAAAACTGAAGTTGCTTATGCAATAGCAAATATTACGTTGTTCGGTGTTATAGCTATGCTTGTTTATCCTTATTTTGCAGAATGGTATTTTTATGGAGAGCCCATAATGGCAGGCTTATTTTTAGGAACAGCTATTCATGAAACTTCACAAGTAGCAGCAGCTGGGTTAATTTACGACCAACAATTTAATAGCCCTGAAACTTTAAATGTAGCTACTGTTACCAAACTGATAAGAAATACATTCTTAGTAATCATGGTGCCACTATTTGGATTTTTATACAATAGGGGCAAGATTAAAGATAAAAACTACTCAATATTCAGTATTTTTCCATATTTTGTTCTTGGTTTCATTGGGATGATTATTGTGAGGAATATTGGAGATCAAATATTTACTTTAGAAAATGGTAATTATGAATTTTGGGAAACTTTAATTAACTATATTAAAAGCTTGGCTACTGTCTTTCTTACCATGGCTATGGCTGCGGTCGGTATATCTATTAATTTGAATGAATTAAAATCTATGGGGTATAAACCATTTCTTGTCGGATTAATTGCTGCTGTCACAGTGGGTGTGGTTAGCATCGTAAGTCTTGAAACTTTTCTTAAAGTTTTTTTATAAATTATTTTGCTTTTAAAGCGTATTTCTTTCTTAAGGACGAAAAAAATTTTCTAATAAGGGCAGCACCTACTCCTAAAAAAATTGCAAACATAATTGAAAATAATCCATAAAAAAATGGCATATCTTCAGAAAATTCCAAAATAAATAGTGAGAAAAAATTTAAATCTGAAGTTAATACTTGTATTATTTCTTTTTCAGTCTGCTCAGCAAAAAAAGTTTCATAAGCAATAGCTATTCCAACTAACAATAATAAAATTGCAAGCAACGCTTTTAAGCCAGAACTATCAATTTTTTCACCAAGTTTTTGTCCTATTTGAACACCTATGATTGATCCAATAACCAACATAACAACTAGCATTAGATCTATAGATCCAAAATTAAATGAATGTAAAAAAGTAACTATGACACTCACAAAAATAGTTACAAACAAAGAAGTTCCTGGAACTAATTTTGTTGGCATTTTAATTATATAAATCATTGCAGGTACCAATATAAAAGCACCTCCTATACCCATTATAGCAGCAATAAATCCTACAAATAAACCAATTATAATTGGGGTAAATATACTTTCGTATAGTTTTGATTTTGGAAACCTCATTCTTAATGGAAGACCATGTATCCAATAATGAACGTGTAATTTTTTTTTAACTATAAGGTTTCTTTTCGCTCTGTCTATTTCACTAAGGCTTTCGACTAACATTAGTGTTCCAATTATTGCAAGTATATACATGTACGCTAAAGAAATAACTGTATCAATTTTTCCAATACCTTTAAAATATGTGAAAGTATAAATACCTAATGCGGTACCAACTGTTCCGCCAATAACAATCATAAGGCCCATTTTATAATCTAAAGTATTTTTTAAATAATGAGTTGTTGATCCTGATACTGATGTTGCAAGAATATTATTAGCTTCATTTGCAACAGCATATGCGGGTGGTACGCCTAAAAAAATTAAGAAAGGTGTCATTAAAAAACCACCACCTACTCCGAATAAACCTGAAAGTACTCCAACGATTGCACTCAATAAAAGTATTTCAATAGGGTTAACAAAGACTTGAGCTATTGGTAAAAATACATCCATAAAAATTAACAGTTGTTAAAAAACAACTTAACCAAATGTGATAAAAGTTCCAACTAGTATAACACCCCAATAAGCAGCTAGACTAACAAAGATACCAGTTTTTATGAAAGTTACTTTAAAATTTGAAAGTTTTTTTACTGTTTTTATGATGGAAAATGACATTACAACCGTCAATACACCCAGTTAATTATTTGTCAAATAAATAGTTAATATAAAATGATTTTTTTTATTAGTAGATGGTTGCTCCGAAAACTTTAACATCATCCCCTTCAACACCAAGGACTAACCTTCCAAGAAACTCACCTTCAATCTCTTTACTCTTTTGCTTGAATAAGACGGTAATATTCATGCCTCGTCTTAAACATCCAAATGCCTCATAATCCTCGGATAAACTAGTTAATAACTTGTTGTTAGCCCACTGCTTTCCAAGCTCTACTTCATTAGCCCCGAATAACATTTGCGTTCCAAAATCTTTAGTAAATCCACCATAATCTTTCATATTTGAAGTTTTGACAAGATTATCCCAAATAGGTTTAGCAATTGCTATAATCTCATCATCAGATTTCTCTAAAATATTCATAATTTTAAGTTTAATTTTTTTAAGAAGCTTTTCTCTTCTCGTTCTCGTCAACTATATGGTAAACCGGCACTTTTTCTAATGAAAATTTTCCAGTTTTTGGATCACGTCTAGAAACTGTTAAACAATGCCAATTGTCATCATCTAGTTTCATATGATCACCTCTGTAATAGTAACCAGGCCAACGAGTTTCTTCACGAAACATAGTATGTTCAGTTACACACTGAGAAGTTAAAGCTCTGTGCTTTAATTCCCAGGCTCTCATAAGTTGGTGTAAATCTTCTGCTCCAACTTTTTCTAAATCTTCCTCTAACCAGGCCAAAAGCTCCAAAGCTCTTTTAAGCATATTACCATTTGTCATGTAGTTAGTGGCAATTCCCCCAACATACTCATCCATAATTCTCTGCAAACGTTGAAGTCCTTGAATTGGAGAAATATAACTAGGTGAAACTGTTCCACCGGTAATTTCATTTTGAGCTACTTGATACGTCTCAAGCGGTTTAAATATAGCAACTTTAAAGTCTTCACATTGCTTGTCTGTAACATTAATACCTTCAGCTTTTTTGTCTTCAATATATTTAACTGCAGCTTTTGCAGCTAAACGACCTTCAGTAAATGATCCAGATGAAAATTTATGAGCACTTCCACCAACAGTATCACCAGCACCGAAAAGTCCATCAATAGTTAGCATTCTATTATACCCCCAGAAATACTCTGGTGGAGATAAATCTTCAGGACCACTAACCCAAGCTCCAGAACATGTTGCATGAGAACCCATAACATATGGCTCAGATGTAGTTAATTCAGGATTTGTATATTTAGGATCAATATTTTGAGAAGCCCAAACAACAGCTTGTCCAACAGTCATACCTAAAAAATTTTCCCAACCAACTGTTTCTAAATGTGGGTCTTGAAAGGCTTCAGTAGTAACCATATGAATTGGTCCACCACCTGCAATAGTTTCTTGAATAAATGCATGATTTCTCAAACAAGTAGGAGTTGGGTGGTGATCAATATACTCACCAACTAATTCTTTAGTTTGATCATACCACTTCTTCTCATAATTTTCTCCGTTAGCATTTTGAGTGTAAGTTTTAAGATGTAAGAAGTAAGCTCCAACAGGACCATAACCGTCTTTAAATCTACATAACACAATTCTATTTTCCATTTGTGTCATTTTAGCTCCAACAGCAATAGGTAATGCATAGGCAGAACCATTGCTCCATGGCGCATACCAAGTTCTTCCCATTCCCTCACCAACTGCTCGTGGCTTAAATATATGTGATGCTCCACCTGCTGCAACAATTACAGTTTTTGATCTAAATACATGGTAGTCTCCTGTTCTCATATTAAAACCAACAGCTCCACCTACTCTATTTTCTTGAGCCTCATCCATTAAAAGATGAGTAATCATTATTCTATTATAAATTTTGTCAGCTGATTTTTTTGCAGCCTCTGCAACGATTGGCTTGTAACTTTCACCATGAATCATGATCTGCCATTTACCTTCTCTAAGGTAACGACCTGTTTTTTCATTTTTCATCATTGGTAAACCCCATTCATCAAACATATGAACAGTTGAATCAACGTGACGAGCCATGTCATAACCTAAATCTTCTCTTACCATTCCCATTAAATCATTACGCGCATATCTTACGTGATCTTCAGGTTGGTTTTCGCCCCACTGCATACCCATGTAGCAATTAATAGCATATAGACCTTGAGCAACTGCTCCACTTCTGTCTATATTAGCTTTCTCAACACAAATAATTTTCATGTCTCTGCCCCAGTGTCTCGCTTCAAAAGTAGCACCAGTTCCAGCCATACCACCACCAACAACTAGAACATCGCAATCTTCGTAATGTGTTTTATGTTTAGCCATTAATAGTAAACTCCTTTTTTAAAGGTATCTTTTGGTATAGATGGTAATTTACCATCAATATTTAAACCATTAGGTTCAGTATAAAGCATTTGAGAGTTAATCTCACCTTCGTCTGGCTTTTCACCTTCAGCTAATTTTGGAATAAATTTACCCCAAGGCTTTGTTGTAATTGGAGATACAAAATCTTTTGTAGTTCCATTTCTAAATTTAATTTTCCAAGAGATAGTTCCTTTTTCTTCTTCTCGTCTAACTCTAACACTGTGACCCATAGGAGCAAAGTCTGCATAACCACGAACATCAATTGCATGATTAGGACAAGCTTTTACACAAGAATAACATTCCCAACAAAAGTTTGGTTCAATATTTACTGCTCTTCTAATATTCTCATCGATGTGCATGATATCTGATGGACAAATATCTACGCAGTGACCACATCCATCACATCTCGTCATATATACAAAAGTTGACATATTATATTACCTTTCTCTTTTAATAGTGCTTTGGTTGTTCTCTTTTAATTCCTAATCCAAATTGTTTTGGTGCATCTGCTAATGGAGGAAGGTTGTCTCTTGATCCATCTGCTTCTGCTAAGTTTTTTTGGATAGCTGCACCAGGTTTGTAAATCATGTGTGCAAATTTTGACCAATAAACTCCCCCAAATAAAACAATGTTTGAGGTAATAAATAAAACTAAAAATAAATATCCTAATCCGGTTGACCCTGAAGATTGAAAATAAGACCAAGCAAGTCCAGTGGTTGCGCATGCAAGAAGTGCTAGAACAAATAAGTCTGCTTTAATAATTCTGTACCATGGATGAGCTTCTGCAAGTACATCCACTCTTAAAAATAACCAAAACCAATAACCACCAACACAAGTCATTATTGCTCCAACATGCCAAATTATAGGCCAAATTGATGGTGCAGCAATTCCTGTTCCTGTGTAACCAAAAACTAATACGACTGATGCAACCCAAAATAAAATAGTTCCATACATTCCCATAACATGGGCAACTCTTCTTTTACCAGCACCTAACTCTGCAGTAGTTGCAATATCATGAACTACAGTTTTTAAAATAACTGATGTTTTTTCTCCAATACCAAGCTCTCTTTCAGCAGCTAATTTTGCTTTTTTGGCATTATTGAAAAAATAAGTAACATTTTTATGATGTATCATTTGAACAACTGTTCCAATAACGATTAAAGCTAACATTGCTAAAATAAAACCTTGAATTACAGAAGATGAAATTGATTCTGCTAATACAGAAAATGGACTAATTGACATCATATAGAATATTACCCTTTATTACTATTTTGTTGAATCTTAATTTTGAGTTTTTAATATAGTTAAAATGATAGATCAACCGTTATTAGGTGTTATATTTGTCATTAAAAAATACAACTTATACTTTACGCTTATAGTGTTGTTTTAAAGGAATAACTGATCTTACACCGCCCTGTGGATTTTCAACATCACCCACTCTTCGTGGAATTAAATGAATGTGACAATGTAAAACTGATTGACCGGCAATCTTTCCAGCATTTGATCCAATATTAAAGCCCATAACAGATGGATCTTTCAATAAAATTTCTTCTTTAATCTTTTTTATTAAATCATTACAGGCAAGGACTTCGTTATTAGTTAATTCAAAATAATCCTTAACATGACGCTTTGGAATTACCAAACAATGTAACTCAGAAACTGGATAACTGTCATAGCTTGCGTAAGCTAATGTATTTTCGTCAGCTAAACCACTTTCTTTAATATTACAAAATAAACATGGATTATTTGGGTCTCTCATAATTAAGTTCTATCTATAAATGGGACATTTTGAAATTTCTTTTTTGTAAATATTAGAAAGTATTTTATAAAATTTTAAACCTTTTCTTTTCCAATTGATCTCTTTAATAGTTTTAACAGAAGTAACTGCTTTTCCAGAGCCTATAAGTAAAATTTCATCATAATCATTTAAAGAGTTAACCAATATCTCTTTATTAATAATTTTACCTAATTTTTTTTTAAAAAAACTATAAGTAACACCTCTATAAATATGTTTTGAAGGAGAGAATACTTTATTCTTCTTTATAAAAAAGAAATTTGAAGTTCCACTTTCTAATATCTTTTTTTTAAAACATAAACCTACATCTGAAATAGTATTATCCATTTTGGATAAGTGCTTTAATATTAAATTATATTTTAAATTTTTGAGTTCTGGATCAATTCTTTTGTGATTAATTAATTTTAAATCAAATTCTAACTTAGGAGTTTTTCTATCTCTCAAGGAAATAGAGATCATTTTATTATTTATAGCAACTCTGAGAAGGTGATTATAAGATTTGGTCTTATCAATATTTAATTTAATCAACTTAAGAATATCTTTTTTAATATTAACTTTATCTAATTTGTAAATTTTTAATGATTTAATTAAATTTTTAATATGTTCTTTAAAAAAAATAATTTTAGTTGGTTTACCTAAAATCCGCATTGTAGTGAACATACCTTTGTCCCCCCAAAGATCTTTAAAATTAATTTCTTTGAGTGTTTTATGCTGATAAGATTTTTTTAATAAGTAAGTTACCATTTTCAGTTAAAAAAGATTCTGGATGAAATTGAAATCCATATATCTTGTCTATATTGTTTTCTATTGCCATTGCAGTATGTGAAATATCACACCTCATGGTAATTTCAAAATTTTTTGCAACAAACGGTTCTTGCAATTTAAGTGAATGATACCTGCCCACTGTGAACTTTTGATTTTTTTTAAATAATGAATTATTACCAGTAACTTTAACTTTTGATTGATATCCATGATAAATCTTATTTTGCTGGACAATCTTACCTCT
The DNA here is from genome assembly GCA_905618915.1 of uncultured Candidatus Pelagibacter sp. Classification (GTDB taxonomy): domain Bacteria; phylum Pseudomonadota; class Alphaproteobacteria; order Pelagibacterales; family Pelagibacteraceae; genus Pelagibacter. The sequence continues at coordinate 37,344 of CAJQTI010000050.1, forward strand.
TTCACAATATAAAATTTGTTGGAAACCAAGACAAATTCCAATAATCTTTTTTTTTCCCTTAAGTTCCTTATAAATCCTTGAGCTATTGGGGTAGTCTTTTGGTGACCCTGGGCCTGGTGAAAAGACAACTACCTTAGCTTTATTAAGCTTACTCTGTTTGATATCATTAAAATTATCACAATAAACATCATCAAAATTTTCGAATTGATGCACCACGTTATGAGTGAATGAGTCTTTATGATCTATAATATAAATCATTTATAAAGATCCATTAATGCTTTGGCTTTAATATAATTTTCGTTGAACTCATGTTTTGCATTGCTATCTATCACAACACCAGATGCAACTGAAATTTCTGAATAATTTTGATAATTTAAAATAGATCTAATAATAATATTAAACCTCATATCTCCATTAAAATTAATATATCCAAAACTTCCGGTATAAATATTTCTTCCTTCTTTTTCTTGAGTGTTAAGGAGGTTAAGCGTACTGATTTTAGGACAACCAATAACAGAACCACCAGGCATCATTGCCTTAATAATCTCTAATGATGAGACTTTTTTCTTCAGTTTGCCACCTATCAAGCTTACATAGTGATAGAGATCTTTATACTCTTCTACTGTTTTCTTTTTGATAATTTTTACAGAACCTGGTCTACAAACTTTAGATAGGTCACTTCTTTCCATGTCAACTATCATATTATGTTCTTTAGTTTCTTTAATATTTTTTTTGAAAAATGATAACGCTTTAGCTTTGTTTAGTTTTTTAGTTTTTTTTAAAGTGCCTGCTATGGGCTTTGTTGTTATAAAATTATTTTTTTTTGTTATCAAATTTTCAGGTGAGCAACTTATTATTGAATAGTTTTTATCTTTAATCATAAAAGCTTCTGGAGCTATATTAGTTTTTGTAAGTCTACAAAAAAAATCTAGAGCATCTATTTG
>CAJQTI010000051.1 GCA_905618915.1 uncultured Candidatus Pelagibacter sp.
TCTCATGAAACATTAAACAAATTATTGCTATATAAAAAAAATTCTAATATAAAAATTCCTGTTTTAAAAAATTGGGAGCAAATCTGGAAATATAAAGGAAAATCTATTTTTGAGGATGCTGAAAATTTAAAATTGAATAGTAAAAATGATAATATTCAATCTATTGGACAAAAAATTACAAAATTAAAACCAAAGTATCAATATATGGGTATAATATATTTTCCAAAATTAGAATTTGCAAATATCTTAAAACTATATTCAAAGGTAAAAAATGAAAAAAAAATGCATTTAACTAAATTTTTAGATAGATTAATTAAAAGTAATGTAAAAGTTTATGGTATTCCTGTTTCTGATTTTTGGTATGAATTTGATGATTTTGAAGATTATAAAAATTTTTTGAAATTAAAAAAAAGTAAGCTAAAAAAATTTATTTAAATTGACAAGTAAATAATAAAATAATATTTTTAATGTTATTGCCGCAAAATTAGATTAAGCTAAGTCTTCTACTTATTTTCTTAGTAGCAATATCTACTATACCATTATCATTATTGATAATTTTCTAAATACACTTAGAGTATAATTTAGAAATTAAAATTATTAAAAACCCAATGCAAAGCCTTAAAAAGATATTATATCTATTGACAGCTAAAGAGAAAAAAAAAGCATTTTTACTTTTTATAATGATGCTGTTGATGGCATTACTAGATTTAATGGGTGTGGCTTCAATCCTGCCATTTATGACTGTCCTAACAAATCCACAGATTGTAGAAACTAATTCCTTGTATAATACTGCTTTTCATGTTGCGAGTATATTTGGTGTCAAAACTAATCAAGAATTTATGTTTGCCCTTGGTTTTTTAGTTTTTGGATTGCTAATGATATCACTTGCCTTCAAAACTCTCACAATTTATATACAATTGCGCTTTGCCTTAATGCGTGAATACAGTATCGGCAAGAGATTAATAGAGGGTTACCTGCAACAGCCATATAGCTGGTTTTTAAATCGCCATAGTGCAGATCTCAGTAAGACCATTCTTTCAGAAGTATCTATCGTTATAGCTCAAGGCATTAAGCCCATGATGAATTTGATGTCACAAACAATTGTTATTATTTTTTTAGTAACATTATTGATATTTGTTGATCTTAAAATTACTTTTATAGTTGCTTTTATAATCGGAGGATCTTATGGAATTATTTACTTAATAACCTTAGGTTTCATGAAGCGTATTGGTGAAGAAAGATTGAAAGCAAATGAGGAGCGCTATATGATTGTAAGCGAGGCCTTTGGTGCTGCAAAAGAAGTTAAAGTTGGTGGGCTAGAGCAAGTTTATGTTCAGCGGTTTTCTGTTCCAGCTAAAATTTTCGCTCGTGTTGAAGGTACTGCTCAGGTTATTAGTCAATTACCACGATTTGCACTAGAGGCGATTATTTTTGGTGGCATGATGTTAATAGTGCTTTACTTTATGCGGCAAAGTGGAATTTTTATAGATATACTTCCTAAGATTACTTTTTTTGCCTTTGCAGGCTATCGATTAATGCCAGCGCTACAGCAGGTTTATAGAGCTGGAGTTCAATTACGTTTTATTGAGCCTGCAATTGATGCTCTAAATAATGATCTTAAAAGTTTAAAATCAACAATACCAGATAAAGAAAAAAGTGAGGATATTTTTCCACTCAATAAAACAATAGCACTAAACCATATTTACTACAATTACCCAAATGCATCGCATGTAGCATTAAACGATATCAAACTTACCATACCTGCTCGTAGTACTGTTGGAATAGTAGGTGCCACTGGTAGTGGTAAAACCACAACAGTAGATATAATACTTGGCTTACTAAAACCTAACAAGGGCACCTTGGAGGTTGATGGTCAAGTAATTAATAAAAATAATCATAGAGCTTGGCAACGATCTATTGGTTATGTCCCACAACAAATTTTTCTGTCTGATGATACTATTGCAGCTAATATAGCTTTTGGTACTAACCCTGAATATATTAGTCAAGTAGCAGTTGAGCGTGCTGCTAAAATGGCGAACTTGCATGAGTTTGTCACAAATGAATTACCTCAGCAATATCAAACAAATGTAGGGGAACGTGGTGTAAGATTGTCTGGTGGCCAGCGCCAGCGTATAGGGATTGCAAGAGCATTATATCACAATCCAAAAGTATTAATTTTGGATGAAGCCACTAGTGCATTAGATAATCTCACTGAACAGGCAGTGATGGAGGCAGTAAACAAACTTGGAAAAAAAATCACTATTATCATGATTGCTCATCGTTTAAGTACTGTGAAGAATTGTGATATTATTTTCTTTTTAGAAAAAGGGGAACTTAAAGCAGAAGGGACATTTGAAAAATTAATTCAAGTCAATGATCGATTTCGAAAGAATGCTGATAAGCTTTAAAGATAAAAAATTATATGTTTGGGATAAAGAAATATTTTAACTTTGTGATAGTGATTGCAAGGGTTTTAATAAAGCTGGCAGATAAGGTTAATATTTGCTGCCTATGTTTAGTTTATGGATATAAGTATAATATTTTTAATAAAACAACAAATAAACCATTTAAAACACTTTTAAGTCTTATTATTAACAAACCCTCTTCACAGATGATAAACAATAACTGTAAAGTAAAACCGTCAAAAATCATTTTTGAAAAAAACAATAGGGAACTAACTATATTAGACAGACCAATGCCTGATTTTTACTCTAATTTAAGGGGGCAATTTAGTCATTTTCATCATGTGCCAGCATACACAAAGGTTGATGAAAAAAGTTACTGGCAAGACAAAGCACTTTCTACTAAAAATTTATTTTCTCTTGATAAATCTAATCTATTTATTTTAATTGCAAATTATTTGCGCAATCATCTAGAACTAAAAAAAACTTATGGTGTTGAAGTTTCTATTTCCAAATTTCTTGGAGAGCCTCACTCATTTATGGCAAATCATGGAAAAATGAATCATTTTACTGAAGTCTTCAAAGAAAGAGTAGATTTAATATTAAAGAAAAATGAGTCTCTAATTTTAGTCCCTTCTGTAATTGAACCATGGCCAGTAATTGAAGATAATTTTATGATTTTTTATGATCTATCGCCTGTAGAGTTTCGAAATGCACCTTTTCTTCATGATTTATTATATATGTTATTTAAGTATGAGCTTTATGGTAGTCGACAAAAAAATCATAGTTTAATTTTTCCAGTAATTTTTAATGCACTAAAAAAAATTGATAATGGTAATGAAGACGATATAGAAGGAAAAGAATTAGTTAGTTTAGTTAAATTAATACACAGTATTGTAAATCCACAAGAATTTATTGATGCATATATTATAATGATTATATTTCATTCACATGTTAAATATCAAGCGACAGGTAAATTTACCAATTCCTCTGCTAAACGTCGATTCGAATTAGCAATTAACCGTCACGCTAAGATTTTTGAATTAGTAATATGTTGATTAAACTAAAAAATATTTTCTATAAATTAATGAGCGATTTAGCAATTTCTAGCTATCTACCATCTAATTTATTTTTAGGAGAAAATTCAGTAAAAGTTCCATTTCTTTTTAAGATCATTAGAAAATTTAATACACAAAAGCAAATTCCACTGCTTGATAAAAATAGTAATAAAGTAATTTTAAAAAAAGGGTTATCAATTTTTAAAAGAAAAAGAAAAACCTTAGTTGCCGACTCGAATAGTGAGTTAATTCTTCATTCATTTTATCTACCATTTAAAAAAAAGCTGTATGAGAAAGCCAGAAATGATGTTGAGCAACAATTTCAATCAGAAAATATTTTTTTCCCTCGTTATGCTTGCAAACAACACTTGGGTGGAATACTTGTTGTTGCAGAAGAAAAAGTTCCTGGTGTTGCTCTGTCTGATTGTGAACAGAAGGTAGTTGAAAAGTTTCTAGATATTTATTTAGATAATGTTAAAAGAAACATACCAGCTATTTTAAATTCTGAGACTAACCGCAGTGTTTATAATTCACTACACTTTGCAACTTTACGGTTACAAAGAGCACTGCCAACTAATTCTTCACTTTCTAAGTTATCTTCAGTATGTGGAGAGCCTTTTAAAAACGAAAAAGGTTATTGGCCCACTAATCATTGTCATGGTCAAATTTTTCCAATAAATATTCTTTACTGTAAATCCTCAAAAGATAAATTCTATTTTATTGACTTTGAGCCTGAATTAATGGGACAAGGACCATATGCTTATGATTTTGCATTTTTTGTGCTTTATGCTTCAGATTTAATTTCACCCAAATATATGGAAAAAATGACAAAGATTATTTTTAACGAACAAGAAAATTATAATTGGGCTCAATATTTTTTAGCACAAATTATTTGGTGGTCTCGAAATAAGAGCCTGAATTCTAGTCAACTTAACAAGATTGAATTACGTTCGTTAAAAACATTGTCTTTAATTAATAAAACTATTGAACATTAATATGATTAAGAATCTATTCAGGATTTCTTCAACACCTGGCAAAACTTTACTTTGGTTATTGTTGAAAAAAGATTTAACAGGTGTTAAAGGAGACTTGGGAGTTGATCTTGCTGGTGGTAGCATGCTTAATAAGTGTTTTTTTAAGACAAAAAGATATGTTTCAGTAGATATTAATCAGATAAAGCTTTCAGAGGGTATGGAAGTATATCCAGATGCAATAGCAGTCAATGAAACTATTCAAAATTATCTTTCAGGAACAACTGAGAAGCCCAATTTATTAGTTTGTGTTCAGACATTTGGGACAAATATGTTTTTTGAACATCAGGAAACAGTAGAAGTAATTAAAAATATGTCAAAAACCCTAAGTTTTGATGGAAGTATGACCTTTAATGTAGGATCTTTTGGTGATGTTGACCTTGTAGAACTAAAAAATAAGCTATCACCATTTCTTAAGGCTCAATTCCAGAATGTTAACTTTAGGTTTTATGGTGCAATGCACAAAAGGGTTAAACTCCCTAGGTGGAAATTTACTGAAGATGGAATTATTAGAGTAGAGAATAAAACTTTGAATAAGATTGGAGTTTTAAAGAAAGCTAAACATCTTGTAAGAAGTATTTTTATTTTGGGTTTAGCGTATACAATGTATTTATTGCCTCCACTAAGGACTGCATTTGGTAAGAAAAAATTATATTTGTATTGCTTTTGTTCTGGCAAACTAAAAGAAAAATGAAGATTATATTTATGAATATCATTATAAAATTATTAATCCCTAGTATAAAATGATGTAATCATTAATGCTAAAGATTAAAAATCATAAATGAGAGGGATTGATTTTGGTATGTGAATAAATGTTGAATGATAATGAAATCGTCAATGAATCAAAGTAAAAATAAAGAAAAACTGAGAACTCGATCTTCCAAAGATCTCTCCAATCAGATGGAGGGTCTTTTAGTATTGAGCAAGGTACTCAATACAACACTTAAAAGATGGTTTCTGAGTGGAGGAACATTGTTGGGTGCATATCGAGATGGTGACTTTATTCCATGGGATTGGGATGTTGAGGTAAACGTATTAACAGAAGAGGCATGTGAGAAAGAAGGTGAGCTTCTCAATGGTTTAGTGGCTGCTGGTTTTCTCATTGCCTCTTCCGATTCTTCTATAGAAAATTTTAAGATTGTAGCTGTAGGTTGGGGGACTGAATATGAAATCTTGGGCCGTTATTTACGAGAGATAGACGATACTCGTACTCGAATTATGACTAAAGTTCCCGCTCGGTTTTTCAAAACGTCTGAGAACGTTGCTCTTAGAGGGCATGATTTTCCAGCACCAAGCCCTACAGATCAATTTCTAGAGGCTTTATATGGAGACTGGAAAACACCACTAAAGACTGAAGATAAGAAGAGTTATTTTTCGAAAAGTGCATTTCGTAAAAAAGGTAGCTGGTACAATTCTCAATTAATAAAAAAGTTTAACAAATTTTTTTATCCACCTGAAGTCCAAGAATTTCCAAGTCTTAAAAGTTCTGATATTAATTATTTTCAATCATGGGATGAAGAATTAGGCTGGTGTAATCAACCCAATTTGACAAAGGTAGATAAATCTGACTTTTCTATAAACGCAAAGAAGAAGGTCACCCATGGGATGGCCGTATTCAATACAGATGATAAAAGTTCTAGAATTTGTAGCTATCCATCAAAAATACCTGACATTAGTTTTTATGGAGATAGCCTCTGCATGTGTCGAAATGTTAGTGATGTAGAAACTTTTTCTTGGTATCTAGGTGAGTTGAGGGGTACGCGTATTTCTAATTATGGTGTTAATAATTATGGCCTTGATCAAGCTCTATTACTATTGCAAAAGAATTTTCAAAAAGATCCTAGTAAGACAGTTGTTTTAGCATTATCGTCTACCACTATGGCCAATTGTTGCTCAGTTTATGGACATTATCTTGAGCCTGGAAACCTCTTTGCAATAAAGCCTCGCTTCCAACTTAAGAAGAATGAAGAAGAATTAGAGCTTATAAAAAATCCACTTAATAGTAAGCAAGACCTATTGAAATTGAATAAATATATAAAATTTTTTCGATCACAAGATCAACACTTTAGTTTCTGGTATAAAATTCGATTAAATTATTTTATTAATCATTTACCTAGAAATATTGCTTTGCGTCTTGGTGTCAACTTAAGGTCTAAAACTAATAATATATTTAATTATAAATTAAATTTTTGGAAGAGCCAGGAAGCACTATTTCTTGGCATGATGACCTTTTTTCAAAAACTATCTGACCAATATGGGTTTAAACCAATTTTTTTACTTCAGCATCAAAAGAGAAGCATGGAATACCTTAGAGATAAAGGACAGGAAGAATTAGCATGGACGAGTGCGCTGACTAAAGCTAAGGAAAAATTTCCAAACATTACATTCCTGGATGAAGCTGAAATTTTTAATAGCTCTAAATACATAGATGAGCTATATGTACACTCCTATCATTCACCAAAAGCAAACCGTATGATTGCAGATTATCTCAATATTTATTTATGATAAAAGATTTAGTTTTACCGCAATACGTTATAGTGCTTGGAACAACTTATTCTGGTTCTGGAGCTATATACGATTATTTAAATGGGCGTGGTGATCTTTATGATCCGTTAATGGGTGTTGAGTATCAATTGCCACATATGCCCAATGGTTTAATGGCACTAGAGGCCGTTGCTGAAAAAGCTTTTCACCCAAGTACAGCAGACTATGTGTTGTCACAATTTGAGAACATAATAAAGAAGCTTGCACGACCAAAGTCAATCTGGCGTTATGGAAGAGGCTATGAAAGTAATTTACCACTGTTTCAAGCGGCAATTAAAGATTTTTTAGATGAGATTTGTACCGCTGATATTTCCATGAAATTGAATTGGCACAGACTTTTGCAGTCTCCTATTCAATATATTACAAGTCAAATAAAAAACTATATCGGCATTAATGAGGTAGCTCCACAAACCCGCCTACTAGTATCCCAAAATAAATTGGTTATTGCTTCCAGAAAACTACATAATAAAATATTTCAAGTAGGCGCGGAGGGCCGTCCAGTTCTTCTAAACCAAGCTGGTTCTGGCTGGAACCCAATTGAGTCTACTAAATATTTTTCGAACTGTAGGGTTGTACTTGTGACTCGTGATCCACGAGATCAGTTTGTAGAGATTAAACAGTATAAAAAAGCTACTTCCGTGTTAGGTTTTATTGATTGGTATAGAGAGATGCAGCAGCGACTGAAACAAATTAAAGATGTCAATCTTCTTCATATCCAGTTTGAGGATTTTGTTTATAAAAATGATAAAATGCTAAATGAGTTGTGTAATCATATGTCTCTTTCTCCTGGTGTTTTCTCAAACTATCAGGCAGATCTCTCAAAAGATAATATTGGCAAGTATAAGAAATCTCTTAGTCAGAAAGAGCTTAATATGATTGAGCATCATTTATCAGCATATATTTATACTAAATAGCTTATTATGAAAAAATAAATATTTTGAATATCTTAAGAAAGATATATTAATGTATGGAACATCTTAAAATATAATAAATCTTTAAACTTAAATTTGAGAATTTTATTTGAAATACAGATCTGAAATTGATGGTTTACGAGCTCTTGCAGTTGTGCCAGTTATCTTGTTTCATGCTGGCTTTGAACTTTTTAACGGAGGCTTTATAGGTGTAGATGTATTCTTTGTTATAAGTGGTTATTTGATAACAACAATTATTATAGAAGATATGGAAAATAATTGTTTTAGTTTTATTTACTTCTATGAACGTCGTGTAAGAAGAATATTGCCAGCACTATTTTTTGTGATGCTTGCATGCATCCCTTTTGCTTGGATGTGGATGGTGCCTGGTCAAATGAAAGATTTTTCACAAAGTATTGTAGCGGTAAGCTTGTTTGTGTCGAATTTATTATTCTGGATAGAAAGTGGTTATTTTGATGCTAGTGCGGAAGAGAAACCATTGCTTCATACTTGGAGTTTGGCAGTTGAGGAACAATACTATGTTTTTTTTCCTATCTTTCTATTCTTAACTTGGCGTTTTGGAAAGACAAGAGTATTTTGGATAATAGTTGCAATGGCATCGATTAGCCTAATATTAAGTGAGTGGGGTTGGCGTAATAAAGTTACAGCTAATTTTTATCTTGCTCCAACAAGAGTTTGGGAGATATTTGCTGGCTCAATAGCAGCTTTTGTAGTGCAAAAAAAAGGTGTGCAGAAAAGCGAAATAATGTCGTTACTTGGTTTATCAGCCATAATTTTTGCTTTCTTGTTTTATGATGAAAAAACACCTTTTCCTAGTGTCTATACTTTAGTTCCTGTGGTTGGAGTTGTGCTGTTAATAATGTTTGGAGACAAAGAAACTTTAGCTGCAAAATTGCTTGGTACAAAATTATTTGTAGGCATTGGAATAATTAGCTACTCAGCTTATCTTTGGCATCAGCCTTTATTTGCGTTTGTTAAAATAAGAATGTTAGGAGAACCTTCCCAATTACTTATGTTAGCGCTTACAGTTTTTTCATTATTTCTTGCTATTCTTTCATGGAGATACATAGAAAAACCTTTTCGTGATAAAAAACAATATACAAGAAAGCATATATTTTTACTATCAGCAGCAACATTAGTAATGTTAATCATTTTTGGTTTGATTGGACATTTAAATTCAGGTTTTGAAAAAAGATATTCCCCGGAATTAATCCAAACCCTAAAAGACTCAACTAATCGAAACCAGAGTTCTATTGAATGTTTTTTAAAACCTAAGGAGAATAGAGTAATTCCTTCACATCCCATAAAGGGATGCACATCTTATTTCGTGAACAATTCAGCTTCGGTCATGATGATTGGTGATAGTCATCTTGATACCATGGGAAGCCTTTTACAAGAAAAATTATATAAAAAAGGAATTGGTTCTTATTCAGTTTCTTATCCTGGGTGCCCACCTTTCATTGGACTATATGTTCCTAGTGAGGGAACTCATCATAAGTGCCATGAGTTCAATCAATCTATGTTTGATTATGCTAAACAAAATGGCATTACAGATATTATATTGATAGCTGCTTTTCCTTCATATCTTAATGGCACATTGTATGACAATGGTGAGGGTGGTAAAATGACTGGAATTAACAGTGCAGCGTATGTGATTGATGAAAAGCATAAAAGTTTATTACAAAATAATAATGAAAGAATTTTAAAAGTTACTAACGTATATAAAGATCAATTATCTGCTCTCTCTAATAAATTTCGTTTATTTGTGGTTAATTCACCACCAGCAGTAGGCTGGGACGTTCCTAAATATTATGCTCATAAAATGATATTTGATAATAATGAATTAACGACACACACTCATAGTTTTGTTAACTATAAATCTCGTATATCTAATCTTGTTAGTATTATTAACTCAATAGACAATGAAAATTTATATTTTTTTGATTTGGCTTCTTTATTTTGTAAAGAAGTCACAGAAAGGTGTGCTATGAATGAAGGTAGAAAATTACTGTATCGTGATAAGTATCATTTGAGTATGTATGGATCTGAAATTGCTACAAAAAATTTTATTAAAAAGTTTGGAATAAAATTTTTAGAAAAAACTAATTGAACTCGTAAGGATTGCAATTATTTGAAATATAAATATGATATGAAATTCTAATTAATAAACTAGTTATTTTTTTGGAGAAGATCTATGAAAACCACTTACTCAACAACAGTCTATATTTTTCTCTCTTGCAACAATCTAAGGACTTAAAATCATGAATTTAAGTCACTCCACTATAGTATTAAATAATATTCTTCATAATGATTTAAAGTTTTACAATGAGTCAGGTTATGGAGGTAAGAGTATAAAAAAATGGCCATTTTATCCTTTCATAAAAATGTGGGTTAATGGCAATTGTAAGCAGGCTCGTGATTTATGGATTAAGTGGCTGGTTAGTGAATTTTACAAATATTGTATTAAAGCAAAATCTAAAGGTGGCATGTATCAAGGGTCTGTACATCGTTATGCATTAAATTACATAGATGAAAATAAGCATAAATATTGGGTTGATGCCTTGTTAATTAATAAAATAAGTATAAAGAGGGGTGCTGCTTTATTAGTTGATCGACGAATTGAGTTGATAAGATCAATTATAAATAAAGGATATTTGCTTCAGTTAGCTGATCCGATATTTGCTGTTAGGAAAGGTAATTTGTATGTATTAAAAGGAGGACATCATAGAGCTGCCATTATGCATGTAATTGGATATGATAGCTTACCAGGTGTTAAAATTTATTCAAAACCTATATGGGAGTTTAGAAAATGGTTGGTCAAGATAAAGAAATTATTAAGTTAAAAGATATAGAGGAATACAAAGAATGGATAAGAGGTCAAGATTGGTATCAAACCATTCATTTAAAAAATGATTTGAGTACTCTAGGTAAACTAAATACAGACTCTAGAATAAAATGGTTCAATGAATTTGATTTTTCAGGCAAAACAGTTCTGGATATAGGTTGTAATTCTGGTCAATATAGTTTTAATGCAAAAAAGGCTGGAGCAAGCAGTGTTACAGGCATAGATGTAAATGAAAATCGTATTTATCAGGCAAAAATGCTTGCTCTTAATGAGGGTCTTGATGTTGAATTTCATGTAGCAGGTGTAGAACAAATTACTGATTTTGGAAAGTTTGATATTGTTATCTGTATAGCAGTTGTCACTGAAGTTGAGAATGTTTTAGGAGCTTTGCGTGCTATCAGAAACGCCACTAATAAAACTGTTATATTGGAAATGGATTTGGCAAGACCTTTAATTTATGCGTCATCACACAAACAATGGTGGAAAAAAGACAAAAAAGTAAGTAGGCTTGCTCGTGTAGCTGAAATGCATCGCCACAAGCATGTAGGATGGGTAATGCACCCATCTCTTGAAATGGTGGCAGAGATTTTTGGTGATGAATTTGAAATATCTTTTTTAGGTCAAGGATTACGTTACTATAAAATAGTTTTAAATCACAAATGATTTACAATCAATACATCTATCTTTTTTTAATACCAGTAAAAACCTTGATGTTGTAAAAAAAAGAGGATCACGTATATGATTTGATGGTATTGTTGAATTTTGGAAGTTTATTTAAAAAATTTAATATAAATATGAAAATATTGTACATAGCTAATTCTATTATTCCTTCGAAAACAGCAAATAGCATAAATGTTATGAAAATGTGTCAAGCATTTGCAGACAATGGTCATGAGGTAGTTTTGTTGGCTCCTGATAAAAAAAATAAATATGAAAAAGGAGTAGATGACGTTTTCGAGTACTATGGAGTAAAAAAAAACTTTCTTATAAAAAAACTCTGGTATCCAGATATAAAAAGTGGAGTTTTTTTTTATACATTATCTATCTTTTTTTTTCTTTTTTTTAATAAAAAATTTAATTTAATATACGGACGATTCTTGCATGGATGTTATGTTGCTACATTATTGAGAAACAATGTTATTTTTGAGTCTCATGCACCTGATTATGAAAAAAAAAATTATAGAATAAAAATCTTTGAAAACCTTATAAAAAGTAAATACTTTAAAAAACTTGTCGTGATATCTCAAGCATTAAAAAACATGTATTTAGAAAAAAAATATTTGAATAATGAAAAAATACAAGTAGCTCATGATGGTGCAGATGAAGTTCTGGATTTAGATAATAAAACAAATCTTTTAGGAGACAAAAATAAGTTAAAAGTTGGATATGTAGGACATTTATATAAAGGAAAAGGTGTAGAAGTTATTTCATCGTTAGCAAAGAAAGTAGATAGTGATGTGGAATTTCATATTGTTGGAGGTCTCGAAAAAGATATAAAAATATGGAAAGATAAAACTAATAGTAAAAATGTATTTTTTTATGGTCACGTACAACATAAAAAAGTTGGTAATTACATAAATGCTTTAGACATATGTTTGTTGCCAAATCAAAAAGTTGTATTAGCTTTTGGTTCAAAGCAAGCTGGAATGAATATTTCAGACTTCACATCACCTTTAAAAGTTTTTGAATATATGTCACACAAAAAAGCTATCATTGCATCTGATTTACCAGTTTTAAGAGAAGTTCTTAATAACAAAAATTCATTACTGGTGGAATGTGATAATATAAATGAATGGATGGCTGCAATTGATAAATTAAAAATCCCAATAAATAGAGAAAATTTAGCAAAACAAGCGTTAAGTGATTTCGCACCATATACATGGAAAAATAGAGCTAAAAATGTGACTTTGCTGATTTAATCTATTTAATTCGTAAATAAAATAATAAAAAATTCTGTTATAAGTTTAAAAATTTATGAAAGTAC
>CAJQTI010000052.1 GCA_905618915.1 uncultured Candidatus Pelagibacter sp.
ACCAACAAAGGTATTCTTAATATTTTCTTCATTAAAATATTTTTTTTCAAAATTAAATAATAAAAGCATATGATCAATAAACTTCTTAATTTTTTTAACTCTGCTTTTTCTCCAAACCCATACCTGTGGAGCAACATAATGGATTGTCTTTATGTTGTTATTAATATTTTTTACCTTTTCGGCAACTCTTAATGTAAAATCAGGGCTATCAACACTAAACAAAATATCAGGATTAAATTTTACAATTTCATCAACAGTTTTGTTAATTTTTTTTTTAATTTTAAAGATATTAAATAGTACGCTAGTAAAACCAAGGTAAGTAATGTCTTTCAGATCAAAAATAGATTTAATTCCTAATTTTTTAATATGCGTTCCCCCTACTGACAAATATTCAATATCAGGATTGTCTATTTTAAGTTTTGAAATAACTGTTGAGGCCAATTTGTCACCAGAGGGTTCACCAGTTAGAATAAAAATTTTTTTCATATAATTTTAATAAAGATATTATTTTTATTAGCAAAGTTTATGCATTTAGTTCTATCTAAAAATATATTTTTTTTAGACTTTAAAACTATTCCTTTTAAGCCATATTTTTTACAATCTTTTAAGGTTTGAAGACCAATAGTAGGTAAATCTATTCTTAAATCTTGTTTTTTTTTAGGTAACTTAATCAATATTCCATCTGATTTTTTCATTAATCTTGATAACATTTTCTTTGTTCCATGTCGGTCTTCAATTGCTAAGATAGTGTTATCTTTAACAATGACTGCTTGAACGTGATCTAAGCTATTAAGTTTATTAAAGTAAGTAATTCCTTTTTTAATAGAATTGCTATCACTCTTATTAGGTTTCAATTTAGTATAGTTTCCACTTTTAAGAGCTAGTTCTGGGTTAAAAAAGATAGAGCTAATAACTTTTATTTTTTCATTATCTAAAATTTTTATTATAGCTTTTATAATCGCTGCATCACCTAATTTTGCAGCTCTAATAATACCAGGCATATAATAAAAACCCTTGAGGTCCAATCTTAATGTTGAAAATTTTGGTTTTGCAATTTTACCTGCAAATAAGACTTTTTTTGATTTTTTTTCTTTAATCAAATTTATTATTTTCCCAAACTTACCAATACTTACTCTATGAGAGTTTGTATTTTTTTTGAATTTATTATTTTTTGAAAAATCAATAATAAAATATTTTTTCTTTAATTTCCTTATTTTTTTAAGGACAACTTCTGAAAAATCAGTATCTCCTAAAAATAGTCCGATCATTTTATTTTGAATATGGTGTGCAAATAGGTCTTTTTTTATCTTTCTCTAAAAAATTAACTACTTCTAATACAAGCTCATTCTTTTTATAATCTTGACTTAAATTAATCAAATTTTGAGTCAAATTTTCATCCTTAAAAATTTCTTTATAAGCATTACTTAAAGTCATGATTTGTTTGTTCGGAATGTTCTTTCTTCTTAAGCCTATTAAATTTAATCCTTGTAGAACACTCCGGTTACCATGGGCTATCCCATAAGGTATGACATCTCTTACAACGCCACACATTCCTCCTATCATTGCTGATTTTCCGACCCTAGTGAATTGTTGTACAGCTGAGTTACCTCCAATTATAACATTACTTTCTATGTGTGCATGCCCACCTAAAGGAACATTGTTAGCTAAAATAACATTATCTTCGACCAAACAATCATGTGCTATGTGCGAAGAAACCATAAATAAACAGTTATTTCCTACTTTAGTTAATCCACCACCACCTTCAGTACCAGGGTTAATAGTTACATATTCTCTGATTTTATTATTATCGCCTATAACAAGATTCGTTTGCTCACCATTAAATTTTAAATCTTGGGGATCATTTCCAATTGATGCAAATGAGTAAATCTTATTGTTTTTTCCAATTTTGGTATGCCCAACTATACTTACATGTGATTGTATTATGGAATTTTCTCCAAGCTCAACATTGGGACCTATTACGGTGTAAGCCCCAATACTAACATTAGTATTAATTTTAGCTTTTGAATCTATAATTGCTGTTTTGTGTATCATTTATTATCTTTTAAAAAATCTCTAATATTTTTTGCTGGATATCCCATTACTTTTGAGTTGTCTGAGATATCTTTTATCACACCACTTCCACCAGCAATTTCTACATTATTTCCAATTATTAAATGACCAGAAATACCAGCTTGTCCACCAATTCTGACGTTGTTACCAAGGATAGAACTACCAGCAATTCCTACTTGTCCAGCTATGATTGAATTTTCACCTATCTTAACATTATGTGCAATATGGATTTGATTATCTAAAAATGTATTTTTACCAATTACAGTATTTGACATGGAGCCTCTATCAATAGTGCAACCACATCCAATTTCAGAATTATCACCAATTATCACAATTCCAATATGTGGATATCTTAAATTTTTTTCATTAATAGGAAAGAAACCAAATCCATGCTTGCCAATAACACAATTATCTAAAACACTAACGTTGTTATTAATTAATGTATTTCTTATAATAACATTTGATCCAATTGAACAATTGTCTCCAATTGAAACATTTTGTTCAATAATAGTATTATGTCCAATTAAACAATTAGAACCAAAACTAACATTGTCGCCAATTAAAACATTCTTTCCAGATTTAACTTTTTCTTTAAATTTTGTTTCATTAATATCTCTAGCTGTATTATCAAAGTTGTCGTTAATTGAACTAGGGTAAAATTTCGATGTAACTTTAGAAGTTGAAAGCAAAACATTCTCAACTACTAATGGTGTGCAGTTTTTTGGTAATTCATCTTTTAAACTTTCAGTTGTTATGCAAAAAGAAGCTTTAGTATTTTTTGCTATATCTTTATATTTTTTAGAATGAAAAAAAGTAATGTCATTTTTTTCCGATGTAAATAAATCTTTTATATCAGTTATTTTTTGATCATTAATAATTTTAGGATTGTTATGATTAATTAGCTGTAAAATATCTGAAATTTTAAAAGGACCATTGTTTTGAAAAAAAGGATTAATCATTAAATCCTTTTTACCAAAACAAATTAAGCTGTGTTATCAAGATTTGTTGCTGATTATTTCTTATCAACAATAGTAGCTGACCATTGAGCATCAGCCATTTTTTTTTCATCAACAAAGGCATCTCCTTTGTATTTCCAAACTCGACCGTGTGTTCTTATAGCTTGGATTTTTAATTCTAATTTACAATCAGGTATAACAGGATTTCTAAATCTTGCTTTTTCTATACCCATTAAAAAAACTAGTTTGTTGTCATATGTTTCTTTATCTAAACCGTGAGCAGTTAATGCTGCTGCTGCCTGACCAAAAGCCTCTACTATTAAAACGCCTGGCATAACAGGGTTATTAGGAAAATGACCTTGGACAAAAAAACTATCTTTTTTAACATAGACAATAGCTGTAGCAGAGAATAATTTTTTAATATCATGCAGTTCATCAATCAAAAGCATTGGCTCTCTGTGAGGTAGTAATTTGCTAATTTGTAATTTATTAAGAATTTCTTTTGTCATTTATTTTATTTTAAATTCTTTTATTTCATTATTAATAATCGTAATAATTTCTTCAGT
>CAJQTI010000053.1 GCA_905618915.1 uncultured Candidatus Pelagibacter sp.
ATAATTGAAGAAACGGATAAAAAGATTAACTCTTTAAGGCTTGAATTAAACGATGTTCAAGAAAGATCTATTCAAATAAGAGAAAGAAAAGCAAGTTCAGGTGCAACTGTCGAAGGATTAAAAAAACGTAAAGATGACTTGCTAGAAAGGGTTATTTCTGAACTTAACCTTGAAGAAAATGATATCCTTGAAAATTCTAATTTAAATGGTGTTGAGGAACTACCAGACTCGGTAGCTCAAGAAGATGCCCTAGATGAAAAAAAGAAAGACAGAGAAAAACTTGGTTCGGTTAATTTGAGGGCAGATGAAGAAACAAATAAATATGAAATTGAAATTAAGAAAATGGAACAAGATAGGGAAGATCTTGTATCCGCAATCATTAAATTAAAAGAAAGTATTAATGAATTAAACCAAAAAGGAAGGGAGAGGCTTTTAGAGGCTTTTGAAAAAGTTAATAGAAAGTTTAACGAAGTTTACACAAAATTATTTAATGGAGGAAATGCAAAATTAGAATTAGTTGATTCTGACGACCCACTTGAAGCTGGTTTGGAAATGCTGGTAAGTCCTCCGGGTAAAAGACTTCAATCTATAACTTTACTATCTGGTGGTGAACAAGCTTTGACCGCCTTATCACTTATCTTTGCTGTGTTCCTTACTAACCCATCTCCAATCTGCGTGTTGGATGAAGTTGATGCTCCACTAGATGACGCTAACGTAACAAGATTCTGCGGTCTACTAGATGACCTAACAAAAATAACTAACACTAAATTTATTATTGTTACTCACCATGCTCTTACAATGTCTAAAATGAATAGGCTTTATGGAGTAACTATGCCTGAAAAAGGTATTAGTCAGTTAGTAGCTGTTGATTTACAAAAAGCTGAGAGTATGGTTGCTTAATAAATTAATGCCAAAAGATTCGCTTAAAACTCGCCTAGAGATTGCAAAATCTAAAATTGCTGAGAAAAATCCTTATAAAGATAAAGAACCACCCTCTTCTATTGGGACTGCCTTTAAATTAAGTACAGAATTAGTGTCTGCAGTAGTAGTTGGGACAATTATAGGGTTTATTTTAGACACGACCTTTGGTACTAAGCCCTGGTTAATATTAATATTTTTTTTTGTAGGTGTGGTTGCTGGTATCATAAATGTATTCAGATCTGCAAAAAATATGCAAGAATAGACTTAAAAAATTATGGCAACAAATCCAATGCACCAATTCGAAGTTTATAGAATTGGACCAGAAATAAAATTAGGGGCAATAGATATATCATTTACAAATGCAAGTTTGTTTATGGTCATTAGCTCTTTAGCGATACTATTAATTTTTAATCTAGGATCAAAAAAAAATTCATTACTACCTAATAAGGTTCAACTTCTAGCAGAGTTAAGTTACAGCTTTGTTTCTAAAATGATTAGCGATACAGCTGGATCTAAAGCAAAACCATATTTTGCATTTATCTTTTCTTTATTTATGTTTGTACTGTTCTGCAACATGTTTGGAATGATACCTTATGCATTTACCGTCACTAGCCACATCATTGTCACTTTTATTTTAGCTTCATTTATTTTTATTGGAGTAACAATAATTGGTTTTATGAAACATGGTTTGGGCTATTTAAAATTATTTGTACCAAGTGGAGTACCAGCAGTTCTTCTGCCACTGATAGTTGTTATAGAAATTATTTCTTATTTAAGTAGACCCGTAAGCCTTTCTGTTCGTTTGTTTGCTAACATGATGGCTGGTCATACTATGATGAAAGTTTTCGGAGGCTTTGTAATAAGCCTTGGAATAGTTGGTGGATGGCTTCCACTGAGTTTTTCGGTTGCATTAACTGGCTTGGAAATACTAGTTGCTTTTCTTCAAGCATATGTTTTCGCAATCTTAACCTGCATCTACTTAAATGATGCATTAAATTTACACCATTAACTAACATAAGGAGGATATAATGGAATTAGAAGCAGCAAAAATGATCGGAGCAGGACTAGCAGCAATAGCTCTAGCCGGTGCCGGTGTTGGAATTGGAATTATTTTCGGTAATTACCTTTCTGGCGCAATGAGAAACCCATCTGCAGCTCAAAAACAATTTCCTAATCTTTTATTAGGTTTTGCTTTAGCTGAAGCAACTGGCCTATTTGGATTAGTTGTAGCGTTAATTATTTTATTTGCATTTTAAATTTAATGATTAAAAAAATATTTTTTCAGTCGATATTTTTAAGCTTCCTGTTTTTTATGGAAGCTTTTGCAGCTGAAAGCGGTGGAATGCCTCAATTAAATCCTGAGTTTTGGGTTTCTCAAATTTTTTGGTTAATTATTACTTTTGGAATTTTATATGTTGTTTTATCTAAACTTATACTTCCAAAAATAAGTGCCAACCTAGAAACTAGAAAATCTCAAATTTTAGAAAATATTGAGGCTGCAGAGAAGAAAAGAGAAGAAAGTGAACAAAAAATTGAAGAATACGAAAAGGTAGTACATGACAGCAAAAATGAGGCAAAAAACTATTTTAAACAAGCTAGAGAAAAAGTGTTGAAAGATATTGGTGTAAAAAAAGAAGCACTAGATAAAGAAATTGATGAAGAGGTTAATAAAGCAGAGATTGAGATAAAAACTTTTAGAGATAATGCACCAGAAAAAATCAAGAAGATTGCTGAAGAAACTTCTTCAGACTTGCTGCAGCAACTAATAGGAGCTGAAGTTAACAGTAGCAGTATTTCTGCAATAGTAGAGGATCTTTCAAGAAAAAAAATGGATGAATATTATGGTAATTGATGCAACTTTTTGGGTAGCTATATCCTTTTTAATATTCATAGGAGCTTTAATTTATCTAAAAATACCTCAAAAAATTAATGAACTTTTAAATAAGCTTATCCTTGATATTAAAAATGAAATAGATGAAAGTGAAAAGCTAAGACAAGAAGCAAAGGTTTTATTAGATAGTGCTCAAAATAAACTTAATACTGCACAAACAGTAAGTAATGATATTTTGCAACAAGCTAAAAAAGATAGTGATCATCTTATAATTGAAATGAATGATAAATTTCACAAATCTTCAGAAATTAAAAAGAATTTAGCAGAAAATAAAATTTCACAAATGAAAGAAGCTGCACTTAAAGAAATAAAAGATGTTTCAATTAAAATTGCTGTTGATTCAGTTAAAAAAATTATTAATACTTCTGTTGATAAATCAAAGCTTGATAGTCTTTTTGAAAAAAACCTTGAAGAAACAAAAATAGCTTTAAAAAAAATAAGCTAATAATTACCTTACAATTTTTTAAAAAAGCTATAAATTAACTCGATGAAATCTATTGTCATTGGTTCTGGATTTGGTGGTATAGCTGCAGCATTAAGATTAAAAGCCAAAAATCATAACGTTACATTAATTGAAAAACACCCTGATCTTGGGGGTAGAGCTAGAGTGTTCAAAAAGAATGGTTTTACATTTGATGCTGGACCTACTGTGATTACAGCACCTTATTTAATTGAAGAGCTATTTGAACTTTTTAATAAAAAAGCAGAGGATTATATAAAACTTACACCTCTTAATATTTGGTATCAATTTATTTTTGAAGATGGGAATAAGTTTGACTATTCTGGTAACGAAGAAAAAATGAAAAAACAGATTAGGGAAATAAATGAAGATGATGTTAAGGGATATGAAGAGCTTGTAAAATTTACTAAAAAAATATTTGATAAAGGGTTTACAGAACTTGCGGATGTACCCTTTGATAAACCTTTAGTTATGATGAAACAGTTACCTGCTCTATTAAAGCTTAAAAGTTATAAATCAGTATATTCGCTAGTGTCTTCCTACATTAAAAATGAAAAATTAAGGCGTATGTTAAGTATGCATCCACTTTTAGTTGGAGGGAACCCTTTTACAACAACATCAATTTATGGATTGATACTATATCTAGAAAAAAAATGGGGCATTCATTACTCAATGGGTGGTACTGGAAATATAATCAAAGGCTTAGAAACGCTAATGACTGAAGAAGGAATAGAGATAATTAAAGGTCAAGAAGTCACAAAAATTATTTCATTAAATAATAAAATTGAAGGAGTAAAATTAAATAATCAAAAAGAAATAAATGCAAATAATGTAATATGTAACGCTGACCCACCAGCAGTCTATGAAAAGCTTCTCAATCAAACTAAAACTAATTCTTTATTTGAATGGAAACAAAAAAGGATGGAATATTCTATGGGGTTATTTGTGTATTATTTTGGTACTAAAAAAACGTACCCCGATGTTGAACACCATACAATTAAGTTTGGGGACAAGTATAAAGAACATCTAAATGATATATTTGATAAAAAAAAATTAAATAATGATATAAGTTATTATCTACATAGACCCTCAGCTACCGATAAATCTATGGCACCAGAAGGAAATGACTGTTTCTACGTACTAGTTCCAGTCCCAAACAATCAATCTAAATTAGATTGGAAAATTGAAGGTGAAAAGATGAAAAACCTAGTAATAGATAAAATGGAAAAGGCTCTCTTACCAAATCTTAGAGAAAACATAGTTGAGGACTTCTACTTAACACCTGATTATTTTGAAAAAGAGTTGAATACTAAATTTGGATCTGGGTTTTCTATACAGCCCAAATTTACTCAGTCAGCTTATTTTAGATTTCACAATAAATCGGAAATTTGTGAAGGGTTATACTTTGTTGGCGCTGGAACACATCCTGGTGCAGGCGTACCCGGAGTACTATCCTCAGCAAAAGTTTTAGATAAGATTATTTAATGTCTGATAAAAACTATCTGTCTATTTATGCAAAGTCTTTTAACTGGG
>CAJQTI010000054.1 GCA_905618915.1 uncultured Candidatus Pelagibacter sp.
TATGATTTTTTAAAACCTAAAATAAAAAAAAAAATTACTTTTGTTAATAATTTAAATAGCAATGCAGGTTATTTCGAAAGTAAAAATGTAAATTTGAATTTAATTATTTCTAAATCAGGAAACACATTAGAGACAATAGCGAACGCCAATGCATTAATTAATAAAAAAGAAAAAAATATTATTATTACAGAAGCAAAAAATAACTATCTAACAAACCTAGCAGCAAAACTTAAGGCAGAAATATTTGAACATAAAAATTATGTAGGAGGTAGGTATTCTGTATTGTCAGAAGTTGGAATGTTACCTGCAGAATTAATGAATTTGAATGAAAGAAAATTTAAGCAATTTAATAACCTTATTAAAAATAAAAATTTTATTAATAATTTGGTAAGCAATGTGTCAACTACACTAAGCTTGATAAAGAGTGGAAAACAAACGTCAATAATTTTAAATTATGACGAACAATCTGAAAATTTATTCAAATGGTATCAACAACTGATAGCCGAAAGTTTAGGAAAAAAATCCCATGGATTATTACCTGTTGTTTCTTCAATGCCAAAAGATAATCATAGCCTAATGCAGTTATATCTAGATGGTCCAAATAAATATTTTTATACATTTTTTAATGTCTTAGAAAATAAAGATATAAAAATTAAGAATCGAGGCCTATTAAATACTCATAAGTTTTTAAAAAACCTATCAATAGAAAAAATAAAACAATCCCAAATGATTGCCACAGAGAAAGTTTTTATTTCAAAAAAAATACCTTTTAGAAGTTTTCGAATATTAAAAAGAAATGAACAATCTTTAGGTGAACTGTTCTGTTTTTTTATATTAGAAACTATTTTACTTGGTCGAGCTTTAAACGTCAATCCATTTGATCAACCTTCTGTTGAGTTGATAAAAATAGAAACAAAAAAAATCTTAAGTTAAAGTATTTCCGAATATAATTTTCGAAATACCGTAATTTTTTTCTAGCATTAGGTTGAATTCTTTTGGTAGATCATCCTCTTCTTTTTTATGTCTGTGAATAATTATAATGCCACCCGTGTTGAGTAATTCTAATTCAGTTATCGCATTCAATAGAAAAAATAATTTTTTCTCTTTATAGGGAGGGTCCATAAAGATAATATCAAATTTGTCATTTAATAACTTAAGTGTATTTTCAGAAAAAATATCTTTTTCAATTACTTTTGTTTGATTTTGCTGATTTAAGTTATCTATATTTTTTTTTAAAATATTTAATACTTCTGGGTAACTCTCTAAGAAGGTAACATTTTTAGCACCTCTAGATAAACATTCGAGACCAAATGATCCAACACCTGAAAATAAATCTAAAATATTAGAATTTTCTAACTCTACATTTAACAATTTGGAATGCTTTAATATATTAAAAATTGATTCTTTTGTTAAATCTTTAAGAGGTCTTGTTAGCTTATCTTTAGGTAGAAGAATTTTTTTGCCCTTAAAGCTTCCTGAAATTATTCTCATTCATCAATCACCTTATGACCAATATCTTTTCTGTAGAAGCCATCTTTCCAATTAAGGTTTTTAATTAAACTTATAACTTTATCTCTACTGTTTTTAAAATTTGATGAAAGACTAACAAAATTAAGCACTCTTCCACCATTTGAATAAATTTTATCATTTATTTTTTTTGTACCAGCATGAAAAAAATAATCATCCTCATCCTGCTTTAGTTTTTCAATATTTTCTATTAAAATTTCATTATTATATTTATCAGGATAGCCCTTCGAGCACAAAACGATACATAGACTTTTTTTATCATGCCACTCTATATTTATGTTTTTTAGAGTTTCATTGCAGCAAGCATCTATAATTTCAAATAAATCTGTTTTTAATTTAGGCAAAATGGTCTGACATTCTGGATCTCCCATTCTTACATTGTATTCAATTAAATAAGGTTCATCTTTAACTATCATTAAGCCAGCGTATAAGAATCCTTTATAATTAGATCCCATTTCTTCTAGCGCTTTAATGGTAGGTTTTATTATTTTATTTAATATTTTTTTCTCTAAGGATTGATTGAGTAGTCTTGATGGTGAATACGCACCCATCCCACCTGTATTCGCTCCTTTATCACCTTCTAGAACTCTTTTGTGATCTTGTGCTGTTTCAAAGCTTTTGATTTCTTTACCATCACTTATAATAAAATAGCTCATTTCCTCACCAACAAGAAATTCTTCAATTAAAATATTTTTTGCTAATCCAAACTTTCCATCAAAAACTTCTTTTATTGCTAAATTTGCATCATCTTTATTTTCACAAATGTAAACACCTTTCCCTGACGCAAGACCATCTGCTTTGACAACGAGTGGAAACTTAGTTTTATTCAGAAAAAATATTGCATCATTAGCATTTTCAAAAACACCAAACTTAGCAGTTGGTATATTATACTTTTCGCATATTTTTTTAGTAAATATCTTTGAACCTTCTAACTGAGAAGAAATTTTATCAGGGCCAAAAATATTTATTTCTGTATCGCTAAAGAAATCCACTATTCCATCAACTAATGGTTTTTCTGGTCCAACAATTAATAAACCAATTTCATTCTTGATTGAAAATTCTTTAATTTTATTAAAGTCTGATAAATCAATTTCAATATTTTCTGCTATATCTGAGGTTCCTGCATTACCAGGAAAACAGTATATCTTATCAACTCTAGGTGATTTTTTGATGGATAGACATAGAGCATGTTCTCTACCACCACTTCCAATTATCCCAACTTTCATATAGATGTATATAAACTAAAAATGAATAAAAAATTAGCAAAATTAAAATATTTACCAAATAACTTTGAAATTATTGAAAATGGTGATCATGTTGTTTGCGCTGTTTCAGGAAAATTAATTAGTTTAGAAAATCTTAATTATTGGAATGTTGATCTTCAAGAGCCATATTTTTCATATGTAGAAGCTCATAAAAAAAAAGAGGCGAACTAAATTCTTATTTCCATCTGTCATGAGACCATATCCATTCACCTGGATTTTTTAAAATTATTTTCTCCAGCCAAATGTTTAATTCTCTAGTAATTTTTTCAGTTGAGGAGTTTTTTGAAAACTCAATAGGTTTTTCAACTTTAATATTAAAATTTACACCATTATGCCTCTCAATAGTGATTGGTACTACTTTACAATTAAATTTTTTTATAAATTGTGCGGGGATCGTTGTGGTGAATGCTTCCTCATTAAAGAATTTAGATTTAATTCCTTGAGAGACTCTCTGATCTATCATTAAGGCTATAGAGTAGCCTTTTTTAAATAATCTTAACAATTCTCTAACTCCACTAGTTCCTTTTTTAATTTGATTTTTACAAATATATTT